>CBDTVS010000171.1:0-4803 GCA_965364245.1 uncultured Gammaproteobacteria bacterium
TGCACGCGATTCCCGGGGCGAACATGCCGCTGGCGACGCTCGGCACCTTCATCCTGTGGCTCGGCTGGTTCGGCTTCAACGGCGGTTCCGAGCTGATGGTCTCGAACGTCGCGGAGGCGAACGCCGTGTCGCTGGTGTTCGTCAACACCAACGCCGCAGCCGCAGCCGGCCTGGTCGCCGCGCTGCTGACGGCCCGCATCCGCTTCGGCAAGTCTGACCTGACCATGGCGCTCAACGGCGCGCTGGCCGGCCTGGTCGCGATCACCGCCGAACCGCTGACCCCGAGCCCGGGACTCGCCTCCCTGATCGGTGCGATCGGCGGCATCCTGGTGGTGTTCTCGATCACGACCCTCGACAAGCTCAAGATCGACGACCCGGTCGGCGCCATCTCGGTGCACGGCGTGGTCGGCATCTGGGGCCTGCTGGCGGTCACGCTCAGCAACGGTGACGCCACGCTCACCGCGCAGCTGATCGGCATCGGCGTGATCTTCGCCTGGGTCTTCATCTCCAGCCTGATCGTGTGGGGCGTGATCAAGATGATCATGGGCATCCGCGTCAGCGAGGAGGAGGAGTACGAGGGCATGGACCTCGCCGACTGCGGCCTCGAGGCCTACCCGGAGTTCGTCAAGACCTGACCCGGGGATCCACCTCGACCACGAGCGGGCGCTTCGGCGCCCGCTTTTTTTCACGGGGCATGGCCCATGCTGGTACCCCGCTTCACGCTGCGCTATCTTGTGCGCCCTGACCGCAACATCGACCGTCGCCATGCGTCACCAGATCCTGTTCAGCCTGCTCGCCCTCTCCGCCCTGCTGCTCGCCGGCACCTCGAGCGCCGCGCCCATCTACAAGTGGCAGGACGCCGAGGGTCGGATCCACTACGAGGACACCCGCCCGCCGGAGGGCGAGGTCAAGGTCATCAAGCCGCCGACCGTCTACCGCGGTGAGCCGGCCGAACCCGCCCAGCCACAGCCTGCCGCGCAGGGCGGCAGCGCGTCGCCCGGACCGGCCGCGAGCGCGGACCCCGAGACGCGTGCCCGCAAGTGCGCCGAGAGCCGCGAGGCGCTCGCGCAGGGCCAGGGCGCCGAGCGCATGTACACCCTCGACGCGCAGGGCAACCGCACCTACCTGAGCACGGCGGAGATCGAGGCCCACGTCGCGAAACTGCAGCAGGCGGTCGCCTCGTGGTGCGCGGAGCCCTAGGGCCAGAGAACCGCGGACCATCCCCCAGCCAGGCGCACCGCCAGCGGTCGCGCGCAGCGGAGTAGTCACAGTGCAGGACTGGGATATCGCGCAGGCCCGCGCGGCCTACAGCATCGCCCATTGGGGCAACGGCTACTTCGACGTCGGTGCCGAGGGCCACATCCAGGTCACCCCGCGCCCCGGACGCGACGCCACGCGGGTCGACCTGCACCGGGTGACCGATCACCTCGAGGCCAACGGCCTGTCGCTTCCGGTGCTGGTGCGTTTCACCGACATCCTGAACAACCGCGTGGTCCGGCTGCGCGAGGCCTTCGACAAGGCGATGGCCGACGCCGAGTTCAACGGCGGCTACACGCCGGCCTACCCGATCAAGGTCAACCAGCAGCGACGCGTCGTCGAGGCGATCCTGAGCGCCGGCGGCGTCGGTCTCGAGGCCGGCAGCAAGCCGGAGCTGATGGCGGTGCTCGGCCAGGTCGAGCCCGACGGGGTGGTGATCTGCAACGGCTACAAGGACCGCGAGTACATACGCCTGGCACTGATCGGTTCGCAGCTCGGGCCGCGTGTCTACATCGTGCTCGAGAAGCTCGGCGAGCTTGAACTGGTCATCGAGGAAGCGCGACGCCTCGGGATCACGCCGCGCCTCGGGGTGCGCGTCCAGCTCGCCTCGATCGGCCGCGGCAAGTGGGAGAACTCGGGCGGAGAGAAATCCAAGTTCGGCCTCAACGCTGCGGGCGTGCTGCGCGTCGTCGAGCGTCTGCGCGGTGCCGGTATGGGCGACGCCCTGCAACTGATCCACGTCCACCTCGGGTCACAGGTCGGCAACATCCGCGACATCCACCAGGGACTCCACGAGGTGGCCCGCTTCTACGCCGAGCTGCACAAGCTCGGTGTACCGATCGCCTGCGTCGACGTCGGTGGTGGGCTCGGCATCGACTACGAGGGGACCCGCTCGCGCAGCGCCTGCTCGATCAACTACAGCCTGCAGGAGTACGCCAACGGTGTGGTCAATGCACTGGCCTGGATCTGCGACGAAGAGGAGCTGCCACACCCGCTGCTGATCACCGAGTCGGGACGCGCGCTGACCGCCCACCACGCGGTGCTGGTGACCAACATCGTCGACGTGACCCGCGCGGTCGATTTCGCGCCGCCGCCGGCACCGGACGAGGACGATCCCGCGGTGCTGCACAACCTGTGGGAGAGCTTGGAAACGGTCGAGCGCGGTCCGCTCCTCGAGACCTACCACGATATCGGTCACTGGCTCGACGAAGTGCGCACCATGTTCAACCACGGGTTGCTCGACCTGGCCCAGCGGGCGCTGGCCGAGCGCCTGGTCAACGCGGTGCGCACGCGCCTGGTCGCACGCCTGAACCCGTCGGTGCCGGCGCACCGCGAGGCGCTCGACGAGCTGATCGATACCCTGGCCGACAAGTACTTCTGCAACCTGTCGATCTTCCAGTCGCTGCCCGACGTCTGGGCGATCGACCAGGTGTTCCCGGTGGTGCCGCTGCAGCGTCTCGCCGAGCGCCCGACGCGGCGCGCGGTGCTGCACGACATCACCTGCGACTCCGACGGGCGCATCGAGCAGTACGTCAACGAGGACGGCATCGACAGCACGCTGCAGCTGCACGCGCTGCAGCCGGGCGAACCCTATCGAATCGGCATCTTCCTGGTCGGCGCCTACCAGGAGATCCTCGGCGACCTGCACAACCTGTTCGGTGACACGCACTCGGTCAACGTCGAGCTCGACGGCACGGGGGGTTACCGCTTCGACCTGCCGCTCGAGGGCGACGGGGTCGACGATGTCCTCGGCTACGTGCAGTTCGAGGCCGACGCGCTGCGCGAGGTCTACCGCGAGCGGGTCGCTGCGGCCGATCTCGACGAGGCGCAGCGCGCCCTCTACCTCGAGACCCTCGACGCGGGGCTCGAGGGTTACACCTACCTCGAGGACTGACCCGCGCCGTCCGACCCACCTTCGCGGGTCGCCTTCACCTCACCCCTTCAGGCGCAGCAGGATCGTCGACACCGCGCTCCTGGCGAGTTGCGCGCGTGCCGCATCGGCCCGCTCGCGGCTGGCGAACGGACCGAGGCGCACGCGGTGGTAGGTGTCCTGGTTGATGGTCACCGTCTGCACGGACGCCTCGTAACCGAGCAGGGCGAGCTGCGCCTTGAGGGCGTCGGCGTCGCTCGCGCTCCGGAACGAGCCGGCCTGCAGCACGTAGCCGCTCGCAGGCGCCGAGGTCATTGGAGGAGCAGCGGGCGGTGTGGGCGGCGCGATCGGCCGTGGTGAGGCGACGTCGGTGGGCGGCTCCTCGGGGATCACCACCTCCATCTCCGGCAGGATGGTGTAGAAATCGAATCGCGGGCGTGGCGCCTCGGTCGTTTTCGGGATCGGCGTGGGCGGCGTCGTACGCTCCTCGCCGAGCAACGCCTCGAGACTGACGTAGCCGTGATCGACCAGGTAGACGCCGACGGCCACCGCCAGGCCCAGGGTCAGCCCGACCAGGAACGGTGGCATCATCGAACGCGGTTTGGACTGACCCCGCGCGCGACCGCGCGAGTGTGAGCTGGACCGGGCGAAGTCCCTGGACATCGATCTCCCTTCGGCGTTGGGTTGCTGCGTGGGGGCCGCATGAGCGCGTGAAGCGAGGCCCGATTATAGCGCCCGGCGTCAGAACAGCTCGATCGGATCGACATCGAGCGACCAGCGCACGCGTCGCGCGCTCGGCAACCGTTCGAGTTCGGGAACCCAGCGGTCGAGCAGGCGCTGCAGCGGCTCCCGGCGCTCTGCCTGGAGCAGCAACTGGGCACGCTGACGTCCGCCGCGCCGGGCCATCGGTGCGGGCACCGGGCCCAGCACCTCGATACCATCGCCCGGCGGCAGCGCCTGCCGCGCATCGTCTAGAAAGGCCTGCGGTGCGGCCGCATCGACCGCTTCGGCGCGCAGCAGCGCCAGGTGGCTCCAGGGCGGCAGTTGCGCCAGGCGCCGTTCCTCGAGCGCCGCCGTGGCGAAGGCGTGATACCCGTCGCGCACCAGGGCGCGCAGCAGCGGGTGCTCGGGATGATGCGTCTGCACCAGGACCCGCCCCGGGTGGGATGCACGGCCCGCGCGACCGACCACCTGCACGACCTGTTGCGCGACCCGCTCGGCCGCGCGGAAATCGGTGCCGAACAGGCCGGCATCGGCGTTGACCACCCCGACCAGCGTCACCTCCGGGAAATGGTGGCCCTTGGCCAGCATCTGGGTGCCGACCAACAGGCGCGCCTGCCCCCCGTGGACCGCCGCGAGCTTGGCGTCGAGGCTGCCACGACGACGGGTCGTGTCGCGGTCGATGCGCACCACCCCGAACTCGGCGAAGCGCTCGGCAAGCGCGGCCTCGAGACGCTCCGTGCCCTGGCCCAGGGGACGCAAATCCTCGCCACCGCAGTCGGGACAGCGCGACTCGGGTCGACGCTCGCTGCCGCAGTGGTGGCAGCAGAGGCGACCACGCGCCAGGTGCAGCGTCATGCGTGCGTCGCAGCGGCGACACCCCGCGATCCAGCCGCAGTCGTGGCAGATCAGGGTGGTGGCGAAGCCGCGGCGGTTGAGGAAGACCAGCGCCTGGT
>CBDTVS010000172.1:0-4797 GCA_965364245.1 uncultured Gammaproteobacteria bacterium
GCCCCCGCCTCGCCAAGCTTGTGGGTCACCGAGTGGAGCAGGTCGGGCTGGGTGTCCTTGACCCGCACCCGGCCGCCGGTCATCGCCGCGGCGACCAGGTAGGTGCCGGTCTCGATGCGGTCCGGTAGCACCGCGTAGCGGGTGCCGCTGAGCGACTCGACGCCGTCGATGGTGATGATGTCGGTGCCGGCGCCCGCGATCTTGGCGCCCATCTGGTTCAGGCAGCGCGCGAGATCGATCACCTCGGGCTCGCGCGCGGCGTTCTCGATCACCGTGCGCCCCTCGGCCAGGGTCGCCGCCATCATCAGGTTCTCGGTGCCGGTCACGGTGATGGTGTCCATCACCAGCTGGGCGCCGCGCAGCCGCCCCGCGCGGGCGCGGATGTAGCCGTTGTCGACGCTGATCTCGGCACCCATCGCGGCCAGCCCCTGCAAGTGCAGGTTGACCGGGCGCGTGCCGATCGCGCAGCCTCCCGGCAGCGAGACGTCGGCACGCCCGAAGCGCGCCAGCAGCGGGCCGAGCACCAGGATCGACGCGCGCATGGTCTTGACCAGCTCGTAGGGCGCGTAGAACTCGCTGATGGTCGACGCATCGACCTCGATGTTGAGCTTCTCGTCGACGGTCAGGCTCACGCCCATGCGCCCGAGCAGCTCCATGGTCGTGGTGATGTCGTGCAGGTGCGGCACGTTGCACACCGTCACCGGGTCGTTGGCGAGCAGGGTCGCCGCCAGGATCGGCAGTGCCGCGTTCTTGGCTCCGGAGATGCGCACCTCGCCGTTGAGCGGCGCGCCACCGTTGATGATCAGCTTGTCCATCGCGTGGGCCCAGCGGGCGGCATGGCGCCCGGAAAACGGGTCAGTTTACCCGAATGCAAGACCCCGGCCCAGCGCGGCCTCAGGCCGACCCGAGCGACAGGAGTGCGTCGACGCCACACACCTCGGCGATCGCGCAGAGCGTCTGCGGCACGTTGCGGAAAGCGAGACGGCAGCCAGAATCTCGCGCGCTGCGCTGCCACGCGAGCAGCAGCGCCAGCGCCCCCGAGTCGGCGCGGGTCACGGCAGCGAAATCGACGGTCACGTCCCCACCCCTGGCGAACAGCTCGGGGCCGCGCGTTGCCAGCCCCGCGATGCTGGCCAGACCGAGACGCCCGGAGACCGTGACCGTCCCGTCGGGTGCAACCTGCAGCGCGGCGTCACCCGGCACGGGCATCCACGTTGCGCTGGCGGGGGTTGTCGATCAGCCCATCGAGCCCGAGCTGGCGGATCTCGTTGCTGAAGGTATTGCGGTAGTTGCCGACCAGGCTCAGCCCGTCGATGGTCACGTCATAGACCTTCCAGCCGTCCGGCTGGCGCTCCATGCGGTAGTCGATCGGAATGCCGAGCCCGCCCGGCTGCTCGATCTCGGTACGCACCGTGACGTCGCTGTCACCGGCCGACGCGTTGAGCGGCGCGAAGTCGATGCGCTCTTCGGTGTACTCGAGCAGCGCGGTCGCGTAGGTGCGCACCAGCAGGTTCTTGAACTCCGCGGTGAAGGACTGCTGCTGCTGGGGTGACGCGCGTCGCCAGTGCTTGCCGAGCACCGCGCGCGACATGGCGACGAAATCGAAGTGCGGCAGCACGATGTCGATGACGTACTGGTCGACGAGGCGCGGGTTGGCGTCAAGCGCGGCGCGCTGCTCGCGGATCTTGCCGAGGATCCGGTCGGTGGTCGACATCACCAGCGTGCGGGGGTCTTCGGGGGCCTCGGTCGCGGCAAAAGACGACACCGACAGCAGCAGCAGACCGCAGACGAGTCCGGCCAGGCGCAGAGTGCTCATTGGTAGGCTCCGGCAACGCGCATCAGTTCGGCCACCTCGACGTTGTAATCGTTGATGGTGGTCAGGTAGTCGGTGTGTGCGAGCGCGTAGGTACGAAACGCCTCGATGACCCGGTCCATGCGCTCGCTGCCGGCCTCGAAATCGGCATAGGCGGCGAGCATGAAGCGCCGTCCGGCGCGGCTCGCGTCGGCCATCTCGTCGACGGCCTGGCGCCCGGCCTTGACCCGGTTGTAGCGCTCGGCGACCTCGAACGGGATGCCGAGGCGCGCGAAGGACTGCTTCTCGACCAGGGCGTTGAGCTCGGCCTCGGCCTGGGCGATACGCGCGCTCTGCACACCGCCGGCCCAGTGCCACTGCATGCCGACCATCGGCGTCGCGCCGACGTGGTTGAACGGATCGTAGATCTGCGGATTGTCGAGGCGCTCGCGCTCCGACGCGTAGGCCGCCGAACCGACGATACCGACGTAGACGTTGGGCCGCTGCTCGGCCTTCTTGGCCTCGACCAGCGCCCGCCGCGCGCGCAGCCCGGCCTCGAGCTGGGCCACCTCGGTGCGCGCCTCGAGCGCCTGATCCTGCCAGTCGACCAGCGACAGCTCGGGGTTGGGCAGCGGCACCGGGCGAATGTGACGGTCGACCACCTCGAGCGGCTCCGGCTCGGCGATACCGGTCAGCAGGCGCAGGCCGGCGAGCGCGGTCGCCTCGATCGCCTCCGCCTGGGCATACCCCTTGCGCAACAGCCCGGCGCCGACCTGGAGGGCGTAGAAGTCGGAGAGCTTGACGTTGCCGCGCCCCTCGTCCATCGCGTTCTGCATCTGCTGCTTGGCCTTGTCGACCCGTTGCAGCAGGTCCTCGAGCAGGGCGCGCGAGTCGCGCGCGGTCAGGTAGCCGAAGTAGGCACGGGTCACCTGCATGCGTGTCTGCACCCGCTGCAGGCGCACGTCGCCACGCTTGACGTCGATGTTGCCTTGCGCCGCCTCGGTGTAGCTCTCGATCTTGCCGAAGGTCAGCAGCGGCTTGATCAGCTTGAATTTCAGGTCGGCCCACGGCGAGAGGCCGTCGATCTCGTCGCCGTCGTTCGCGACCGTGCACGGCAGGCTGACGCAGTTGTTGCGCCCGTCGGCGTAGAAGCCGTCAGCCTCCGGCGCGATGGCCAGGAACACGTTGAGGTCGAGGAACATGTCGTCGCTGCCGACCGCCTCCTGCAGCAGCGCACGGGCCACGTCGACCAGGTGCTCGCGCTCGCTGATGCGCGGGTCGGCCTCCATCGCACGCTCGATCGCCCCCTCGAGGTCGACGGTCACCGCGCCGGCCGGCAGGGCGAGGACTGTGAGCAGCACAGCCAATGAGAAACGTTTGAACATGTCTGAGATTCCTACTGCTCTGAAGAGCCCTCGGCGGCCTTGTTGAACAGGAACTGCCCCACCACCCGCTCGAGCACCAGCGCAGACTGGGTGATTCTAATCTCGTCGCCCTGCTGCAGGAACCGCTCGTCGCCGCCCGGCTCCAGGCTCACGTACTGCTCGCCGAGCAGCCCGGCGGTGAAGATGCTGGCGCTGGTGTCGCGCGGCAAGCGGTCGAAGGTGGGATCGATCGCCAGGTTGACGACCGCCTCGTAGCGCTCGCTGTCGTAGCCGATCGCCGCGACCCGTCCCACGCGCACGCCACCCGCGGTGACCGGCGCCCGGACCTTAAGACCACCGATGTTCTCGAAGCGGGCCACGATCTCGTAGCCCCCGGCGCTGTTGAAGGCACTGAGGTTGCTGACCTTCATCGCCAGGACGAACAGCGCAGCCAGGCCCGCGGCCACGAACAGGCCGACGCCGATCTCCACCGTACGAGTCATGTTCATCGCGTTTTCACTCTCCGAACATCAGTGCCGTCAGGACGAAGTCGAGGCCCAGCACCGCGAGCGCGGTGTGCACCACGGTGCGCGTCGTCGCCCGGCTCACCCCTTCCGCGGTCGGCGGGGCATCGTAGCCCTCGAAGACCGCGATCCAGGCCGCGACGAAGCCGAACACGACGCTCTTGACCACGCCATTGTATACGTCCTCGTGCAGGTCGACCTTGGCCTGCATCTGCGACCAGAAGGCGCCGTCGTCAACGCCGAGCAGCCCGACACCGACGAAGTAGCCGCCGAACACCCCGACCGCGCTGAAGATCGCCGCCAGCAGCGGCAGCGCCAGGAATCCGGCCAGGAAGCGCGGCCCGACCACCCGCTGCAGCGGGTCGACCGCCATCATCTCCATGCCGGCCAGCTGTTCGGTGGCCTTCATCAGGCCGATCTCGGCGGTCAGCGCCGAACCGGCCCGACCGGCGAACAGCAGCGCCGAGACCACCGGCCCGAGCTCGCGCACCAGCGACAGCGCCACCACCACGCCGAGCGACTCCTCGGCACCGAAGTCGACCAGCGTGTTGTAGCCCTGCAGGCCGAGCACCATGCCGACGAACAGCCCCGAGACGACGATGATCACCAGCGACAGCACGCCGACCGCGTGCAGTTGGGCCACCACCAGGCCGGGGCGCGGCAGCAGCGTCGGCAGGCCCGCCAGCACGTGGGCCAGGAACAGGTGGCCACGTCCAAGGCGCTGGAACACCCCGAGACCCCAGCGTCCGAGCGCCGCGAGGGCGTCGCTCACCTCGCCCCCCCGTCGAGCAGGTCGTCGGCCAGTGGCGGCGCCGGGTAGTGGAACGGCACCGGGCCGTCCGGCTCGCCGCGCATGAACTGTTGCACCCAGGCGGACTGGCTCGCGGCCAGCTCGTCGCGGCTGCCCTGCTCGACCACCTTGCCGCCCGAAATGACGTAGATGTCGTCGGCGATCGCCGCGGTCTCCTCGACGTCGTGCGAGACGACCACGCTGGTCAGCCCCATGGCGTCGTTGAGGCGCCGGATCAGGCGCACCAGCACCCCCATCGAGATCGGGTCCTGGCCGGTGAACGGCTCGTCGTAGAGCACCAGCATAGGGTCGAGGGCGATGGCGCGG
>CBDTVS010000173.1:0-4774 GCA_965364245.1 uncultured Gammaproteobacteria bacterium
AGCACCACGTCGTCGACGGCGATCGCCGCCCTCGCCGGGGAGCCGAAGGTCCCGCCCCCGCCGTCGACGTCCTCCTCGTCGCTGACCATGAACGCCCTGCCCCCGCCGTACTCCAGCGGGAAGTCATCGAACGCGAAGTCGTCGTCATCATCGGCGTCGACTGCCGCGGCCACCGCGCCGGCCAGCAGCCAGAGCAGTGCCAGCAGCAGCGGCCAGGTACGCCTCACCCCAGCGCCTCGTTACCCAGGTAGGCGGACCAGTCGACGGAGACATCTCCAAACACGAAAAAGCGTGGATTGAGCAGCGACGGCTTGGTGTTGTAGCGCAGTGGCTGCATGTCGGTCATGGTGATGCGGCCGCCGGCTGCCTCTACTACCGCCTGCGCCGCTGCGGTATCCCACTCCGAGGTGGGGCCGAGGCGTGGGTAGATATCGGCCTTGCCCTCGGCCACCAGGCACGATTTCAGCGAGCTGCCCATGCTGAGAATCCGGTGCTCGCCGAGGTTGGCCAGGAAGCGTTTGAGGCTGTCGCCAGCGTGCGAACGGCTACCCGCCACCTGCACCGGGGTGCGCCGGCGGGTGGTGACGCGGATCGCCTCGGGCGTGCCGTCGCGCGCCTGTTTGAAGGCACCGTTACTGCGGCTACCGTAGTAGACCAGGCCGGTGACCGGTACGCAGATCACCCCCAGCACCGCGTCGTGGCCCTCGATCAGCGCAATGTTGACGGTGAACTCACCGTTGCGCTTGACGAACTCGCGGGTGCCGTCGAGCGGGTCGATCAGCCAGTAGCGGTCCCAGCTGGCACGCTCCTCGAACGGGATGTCGGCCGACTCCTCGGAGAGCACCGGGATCTCCGGGGTCAGTGCAACGAGGCCGTCGACCAGCGTGTGGTGCGCGGCCATGTCGGCGGCGGTCAGCGGCGAGTCGTCGTCCTTGTGCTCCACGTCGAACTCGGTCGAGTAGATCGCCATGATCGCCGCGCCGGCGGCCTGGCCAAGGCGGCACACCTCAGGCAGCAGATCGCCCGGATCGTGGTTCATTGCTGGAGCCTCTCGCGGATCATGTAGAGCGTGGCCAGGGTGCGCGCCTCGCTGACGTCGTCGCGTGCCGCCAGCCCGGCGAGGTCGGCGAGCGGCCAGCGGACCAGCTCGGGTGGCTCCGGTTCGTCGCCCGCGAGCGGCGCGGGGTAGAGCGCCTCGGCGAGCACGATGCGCGTGGCGTGCTGCATGTAGGCGGGCGCCAGGGTCAGGAGCCGCAGGGCCTGCAGCCGGCGGGCGCCGTAGCCGGTCTCCTCGCGCAGCTCGCGCAACGCGGCCTGTTCCGGCGACTCGCCCGGGTCGATCAGCCCCTTCGGCAGGCCGAGCTCGTAGCGCTCGACGCCGGCCGCGTACTCGCGCACCAGCAGCACCTGCCCGTCGGCGTCGACCGCGGCAACGATCACCGCGCCGTCGGTGGTCCCTGAGAGCCGTTCGAAGGTCGCCTCGCGACCGTTGGAGAAGCGCAGATCCAGCTGTTCTACCCGGAACAGCCGGGTCCGTGCGACGGTCTCGCGGTGCAGGATCTCGGGTGGCAGGGGCATGTTGGGCGACGCGGCGGTGGCGGGGCCGCGGCATTGTGCCACAGGCGGCCGCAGCGGCGGGAACCGCTAGAATGGCGACGCATGGATAACGATGCGTCACCGCTGGTCGACTGGTCGCGGGTCAGCACGCTGCTGCTCGACATGGATGGCACGCTGCTCGACCTGCACTTCGACAACCACTTCTGGCTCGAACACGTGCCGCGCCGCTACGCCGAGCGGCACGCGATCCCGCTCGGCGAGGCGCGCTCGCTGCTGGCCGAGCGGACCCGCGCGGTCGAGGGGACCATGGCCTGGTACTGCATCGACTACTGGAGCGAGCAGCTCGACCTCGACATCGCGCTGCTCAAGCAGGAGGTCGAACACCTGATCGCGGTGCATCCGGACGTGGTTCCGTTTCTCGACGCGGTGCGCGCCGCGGGCCACCGCGCGGTGCTGGTCACCAACGCGCACGGCAAGAGCCTGGAACTGAAACTGCGCCGCACGCGCCTCGGCGGCCATCTCGACGGCGTGGTCTGCGCCCACGACCTCGGCCTGCCCAAGGAGGCGCCGGAGTTCTGGACCAGGCTGCACGACGTGGAGCGCTACGACGAGGCGAGCTCGCTGCTGGTCGACGACAGCCTGCCGGTGCTGCGCAGCGCGGCGCGCCACGGCATCGGCCAGCTGCTCGCGGTGCGCTGTCCGGACAGTCGCAAACCGCCGCGCGAGGTTCCCGGGTTCCCGTCGATCGACGGATTCGGCGACCTGTTGCCGCTCACTTGCCCCAGTTCTTGAAGCGCTTCCTGCAGTAGGCGAGCAGCGACTTGTAGTTCGGGAAGTACTTCTTGAAGTGCTTCTCTGCCGGTTCGTCGAACTCGCACCAGTCGTGGTCGTAGTCGCGGCAGACCGAGGGCCGCGAGTCGTAGATGCCGCACAGGCCGTCGTCGCCGAGGTGGGTGCAGCGCGTCTCGAACAGCAGGTACCAGCCGTCGTCGTCCTGGTAGCAACGCACGCCGCGGTGGGCCACCTGCCAGAGCAGGAAGTCGAAATCGCGTTTGCTGCGCGGGGTCTCGATCCACTGCGTGATGTAGTTGCAGCAGAGCCGGCCCTTGCAGCGGCTGCACTTGTCGAGGGCGACGGGAATCTTGGCCATCGGGTTCGCTCCTAGGCGCGGCCGAAACGGAAGCGGTCGATGTACTCGGTCGAGGTCAGCACTTCACCGCAGCTCACCGTCTGCTTCTTGCTGCCGAGGTCGACGCGCAGGTTGCGCATTGGCTTGTGCAGGCCCTTCGGCGCCACCAGCGACGGAGGCGCCTGGATCGACTTGACTGCCGGGAGGTAGAGACCGGGGCCGCGCGGCAGCTCCGGATTGGGCAGCACCGACTCGAGGGTGACCGCGGCCGGCGTGCCGGGCAGGATCTCGATACCGCACTGCATGTTCTGCTCCTTGACGCCGAACCAGCGCACCACGGCGATCAGCGGATGCGGCTGGCTCTGGCCCTCGGTGGCGACGACGATCAGCACCAGGTCGCCGACGCGGATGCCGAGGCCGGGTTGCTCGGGGTGGCGCAGCATGAAGCCGTTGAGGCTTTCATTGACCACGCTCCAGGACTCGAGCGTGTACGCCGTGGCGTCTTCGTCCTCGAGCTCCTGGACCTCGATGCCGAGGCTGCTGTCGCTGCCGCTCAGTGCCTGGCGCCCGGCCGGCGAAAGCAGGTAGCAGGCCGCCTCGAGTCCGCCGGCCATGCGCGCCTTCTTGTCGACCGTCTGGCGCGGTGCGGCGCGCTCCCAGGCCGCCTTGAAGCGTGGCAGCAGCCACTTCGCGTAGGTTTCGAGCGACTCGCCACTGGCGTCCTTGGGCTGGCCGAGCAACTGGACAAGCGCCGTGGCGTCGAGGGTGTAGGGCGCCTCGCCGGCGCGGTCGAGCTGGGCACGGCCGAACAGCGCCGGCGGCAGGTCGCCGTCGCTGCGTAGCAGGAACAGGGCGTCCGAACGGGCGTCGCCGGCCAACCCGCTCTTGATCCGACACAGCCTGGCGTTGCGGGTGAGGAACCGGTACAGCTCCTCGATCGCGCCGTCGACCAGCCGGAACGGGTCGGCGACCGCGAGCAGCATCGCGCGCAGATAGACCTGCTGCGGAATCCGGTCGTCGTCGGGGGTCGCGTCGTCGCCGATCGTGCGGTCGACGATCCCGCAGCGGTCGGCGTAGAGGTGCAGCTGGTGCATCTCCTGGTAGTGCTTCGGCGGTACGGCCCGGTAGATGCGGAACGAGTGCATCAGCGCGTTGCGCAGCTGCTCGAGGGTGCGCAGGAGGCAGAGTTGCATCTGCTTGTCGTCGGCCGCCTCGCGGCCGCGTTCGAGCAGGTCGCGCAGCACGGCCTTGTAGCCGTTCGCGAGGTCGTAGCAGAGCGCGAGGACGCCGTCCTTGATCTTCTGCCGCGCGCTCGACGAGATCGGCGTCTGCCGCAGGCGGCGGTTCTCCGCTGCGGCGACGACGCTGTTGACCGGCACGCGGAACAGTTCGAGCAGGCGCAGCTTGTCGCCCGGGCCGAGCGGCTCGCTGACCAGCAGCGGCAGCTGGTCGGCGAGTTCGGGCACGGTCTTGACCAGATTGAGCACCGGCAGGTCGTGCGCCCAGCGGCGCACGGCCGATTCGCGCCGTTCGAACGTCGGGTTCTCGAAGTCGTTGACCTCGGGATACTGCAGCAGTGGCTGCGGGACGCTCATCGGTTCCGGTCGCGCACGGCGTCAGGCGCGGCCGCGTTCAGCTGCTGCGCTGGCGCCGCCGTCCGCCGCCACCCGAAGGTCGTCTGCCCCCACCACCCGGAGGACGCCTGCCACCGGCGTCCGGGCGTGGCCGTCGATCTCGGTCGGGTAGGCCGCGCCCGCGCGCTTCAGGTAGGCCTTCGCCTTGACCGGCTCGTCCGAGTACAGCACTCCGTAGAACGCCACGTCCTCGTACCGGGTGGCGGCCAACTGGAGCACCGGGTGCTCCTGCTGTGGGGAGAGGGGGACCCGTTTGGGGTGCAGATGGCAGAGGCAACGCGCGCCGCCCTGGCCAACGCGCAGGTCGAGTTCGCGCTGCTCAAAGAGTGCGGGCACTTTTGGCACGAGTGTCCGGAGCAATTCTACCCGCGCGTGCGCGCGTTTCTCGGGCTCGCAGAGAGATAACAGAACGATGAAAGTGAAACTGCTCTACACCGTCTTGGCGCTGGTCGCG
>CBDTVS010000174.1:0-4759 GCA_965364245.1 uncultured Gammaproteobacteria bacterium
ATCGTCGAGCGCAACTTCGCGGCCATCGACACCACGCTGTCGCGGCTGCACGAGGTGGCGGTGCCCGACACCGCGACCAGCGCGCTGGCCAAGCAGCCGCCGGTCGCCATCGAGGCGCCGGAGTTCGTGCTCAAGGTGACCGGCGAACTGATCGCCGGCCACGGCGACCGCCTGCCGGTCAGCCTGCTGCCGGTCGACGGCACCTACCCGGTCGGCACCGCGCGCTGGGACAAGCGCAACCTGGCGCTGGAGATCCCGGTGTGGGACGCGGAGCTGTGCATCTACTGCGGCAAGTGCGCGTTCGTCTGCCCGCACGCCGCGATCCGCTGCAAGGTGTTCCCGGAGAGCGCGGCCGCCGATGCGCCGGTCACCTTCAAGCACGTGCCGGTCAAGGGCAAGGAGTTCGAGCCCGGCTGGCACATCTCCTACCAGGTGTTCCCGGAGGATTGCACCGGCTGCACGCTGTGCGTCGACGTCTGCCCGGCCAAGAGCAAGAGCGATTCGAGCCACAAGGCGCTGAACATGGCCCCGCAGGCGCCGCTGCGCAAGCAGGAGAAGGAGAATCTCGACTTCTTCTACGCGCTGCCGGAGTTCGACCGCACCCAGGTGCGCACCGGCACCATGAAGTCGGCGATGCTGCTCGAAACTCTGTTCGACGCCTCCGGCGCCTGCGTCGGCTGCGGCGAAACGCCGTACGTGAAGCTGGTCTCGCAGCTGTTCGGCGACCGCGCGCTGGTGGCCAACGCCACCGGCTGCTCGTCGATCTACGGCGGCAACCTGCCGAGCACGCCGTGGAGCAAGAACGCCGAGGGCCGCGGCGTCGCCTGGTCGAACTCGCTGTTCGAGGACAACGCCGAGTTCGGACTCGGCTACCGCCTCACCCTCGACAAGCAGCGCGAGTACGCGATCGAGCTGGTCGCCACCCTGGCCGACCATATCGGCGACGAGCTGGCCGTGGGCCTGGCCGGCGCCGACCAGTCCGACGAGGCCGAGATCCACGCCCAGCGCGAGCGCGTCGCGACGCTGCGCGAGAAGCTGGCCGGCATCGACGACCCGCGCGCCCGCGAACTCGAGAGCGTCGCCGACGCGCTGGTCAAGAAGAGCGTGTGGATCATCGGCGGCGACGGCTGGGCCTACGACATCGGCTTCAACGGTCTCGACCACACGCTGGCCTCGGGCCGCGACGTCAACATCCTGATCCTCGACACCGAGGTCTACTCCAACACCGGCGGCCAGGCGAGCAAGGCGACCCCGACCGGTGCGGTCGCCAAATTCGCGACGGGCGGCAAGGAGCTGGGCAAGAAGGACGTGGTGCAGATCGCCATGAGCTACGGCCACGTCTACGTCGCCCAGGTCGCGTTCGGCGCCAAGGACACGCACACGCTCAAGGCGTTCCTCGAGGCGGAGTCCTACCCCGGGCCGTCGTTGATCATCGCCTACGCACCCTGCATCGAGCACGGCGTGCACCTGTCGCAGAACCTGCGCCAGCAGAACCTGGCGGTCGACAGCGGCCACTGGAACCTGCTGCGCTACGACCCGCGCCGGCTGGCCGAGAACCAGAACCCGCTGCAGCTCGATTCCAAGCGACCCTCGATCGCCTACAAGGACTTCCTGGCCACCGAGACCCGCTTCAGCATGCTGTTCCGTACCGACTCGGCGAAGGCGCAGCACCTGTTGCACACCTCGGAAAAGCGCAACCACGACCGCTACTTCCACTACGAGCAGCTGGCCGGGATCAGCTACCCGGAGAGCGATGCGGACGACACGGAGAACGCCGGCTGACGGCGCGGAGGAGACGGCTATGGACCTCAGCACGACCTACCTGGGCCTGGAACTGAAGAATCCGCTGGTTGCGTCGGCCTCGCCGCTGTCGCGTTCGCTCGAGAGCGCGCGGCGTCTCGAGGACGCCGGCATGTCGGCGCTGGTGATGTACTCGCTGTTCGAGGAGGAACTGCTCAACGAACAGGAGGCACTCGATTTCTTCATGCACGGGCGCGACACCGGCAACCCGGAGGCGACCTCGCCGCTGCCGGTCCTCGGTGGCTACCACACCGGCCTCGACGACTACCTCGAGCAGCTGCACCGGCTCAAGCAGGCGCTGGAGGTGCCGGTGATCGCCAGCCTCAACGGCGTCTCCACCGGCGGCTGGGTCGAGCATGGCCGCCAGCTGCAGGAGGCCGGCGCCGACGCGCTCGAGCTCAACGCCTACTTCGTCGCCGCCGACGCGCAGCGCAGCGGCGCCGAGATCGAGGACAACTACGTCGAGCTGCTCGGCGAACTGCGCAAGGCGGTGACCATCCCGGTGGCGATGAAGCTCTCGCCGCAGTTCAGCTCGCTGGCCGCGTTCGCGCAGCGCCTGGCCGCGGCCGGGGCCGACGGCCTGGTGCTGTTCAACCGCTTCTACCAGCCCGACATCGACCTCGACACCCTCGAGGTGGTGCCGAGCCTGCAGCTCTCCAACCCCGACGAGCTGCGCCTGCGCATGCGCTGGATCGCGCTGCTGCATGGCCGTGTCGACCTGTCGCTGGCCGCGACCGGTGGCGTGCATGGAGCGCAGGAGGTGCTCAAGGTGATGCTCGCCGGCGCCAACGTTGCGCAGATGTGCAGCGCGCTGCTGCAACACGGACCGCAGCACCTGGCCGAGACCCTCGACAGCCTGACCCGCTGGCTCGAGGAGCGCGAGTACGACTCGCTGCGCCAGCTGATCGGCAGCGTCAGCCAGCAGAAGAGCCGCGACCCCGCCGCCTACGAACGCGCCAATTACGTGCGCGTGCTCGACAGCTACACCCCACCGCCCGGCGTCTGGAGTTGAGGCCCGGGTGACCGACGGCGACGCGCTGCTGGCGGCCAACGCCGCGTTCTACGCCGCCTTCAACGCCGCGGACAGCGCCGCGATGGGCCGCCTGTGGGCCCACGGCGAGGGGGTCGCCTGCCTGCATCCGGGCTGGCCGGTACTGATCGGCCGCGACGCGGTCCTGGAGAGCTGGCGCCGGATCTTCGCCGCCGGCGCCACACCCACCGTCACCTGCAGCGAGCCGCGCGCCTGGCCGAGCGCCGACGGCGGCATGGTGATCTGCTACGAGCGCGTCGGCGGCCAGCTGCTCGCGGCGACCAACCTGTTCCGCCTGGAGGGCGGCGCCCTGCTCATCTACCACCACCAGTCCGGTCCCTGCGCCAACCCGGGTCAGGGCGAGCCGAACGCCACCCGGCACTAGGCCGTCAGCGTCGCCATCCCGGCTCGGCCGCGCCACGGCGGTGGCCAAGCGACGCGCGAAGCACTACCCTTCCGCCCTTCCCGATTCAACCGAGCGGCCATCCCGGCCGCCAGCGACGGAGGACCGCATGATCACGCGCGTGGTGTTCAACCAGAAGGGCGGCGTCGGCAAGTCGACGATCACCTGCAACATGGCCGCGATCGGCGCCAGCGAGGGGCTCAGGACCCTGGTGATCGACCTCGATCCGCAGGCCAATGCGACCCGCTACCTGCGCGACCGCAACGACGACGCCGAGACCGCCGGCGGCATGGCCGGTTTCTACGGCGACATCCTCGGTTTCAGCTTCGCGCGCCGCACGCTGGCCGACTACGTCGAGGCGACACCGTACGAGAACCTCGACCTGCTCGCGTCGGCGCCGGAACTCGACGACCTCGCGGTCAAGCTCGAGTCGCGCTACAAGATGTTCAAGCTGCGCGAATCGCTGGCCAAGCTCGAGGGCTACGACGCGATCTGGATCGACACCCCGCCGGCGCTGAACTTCTACACCCGCTCGGCGCTGATCGCGGCCGAGCGCTGCCTGATCCCGTTCGACTGCGACGACTTCTCGCGCCAGGCGCTCTACGCGCTGCTCGACTCGGTCGCCGAGATCCGCGCCGACCATAACGACGAGCTCGAGGTCGAGGGCATCGTCGTCAACCAGTTCCAGTCACGTGCGCGGCTGCCGCGCCAGCTCGTCGACCAGCTGCGCGACGAGGGGCTGCCGGTGCTCGACGCCTTCCTCTCCAGCTCGGTGCGCATCCGCGAGTCGCACGAGCAGGCGCGGCCGATGGTCTACTTCGACCGCCGCCACAAGCTGACCGGGGAGTTCCACGCGCTGCACCAGGCGCTGCACGCGGCCTGAGGCAGAACGCCATCGCGGCCCGGGGGCCGCTCCTACAGGTGCGTAGGCGCGCCGCCCGTGGCGCGACGAGAGCCGCTAGACGACCGTCGCCGACTCAATGGTGACGGCCTCGGTCGGCACGTCGCCGTGGCCGGCCACATTGCCGGTCGCGACCTTGCGAATGGCGTCGACCGTTTCCATGCCCTCGACCACCTTGCCGAACACCGCGTAGCCGAAGCCCATCGGCGAGGTGTCGCGGTGGTTCAGGAACTCGTTGTCGGTCAGGTTGATGAAGAACTGCGCGGTGGCGCTGTTGACCACCTGGGTGCGCGCCATGGCGATGGTGCCGCGCGCGTTCTGCAGGCCGTTGCCGGCCTCGTTCTCGATCGGCGCACCGGTCGGTTTCTGCTGCATGTCGGGCGTGAAACCGCCGCCCTGGATCATGAAACCGTCGATCACCCGGTGGAAGATGGTGCCGTCGTAGAAGCCGTCGCGCACGTAGCCGAGGAAGTTCTCGACCGTCACCGGCGCCTTGGCCGCATCGAGTTCGAGGGTGATCTCGCCGTGCGAGGTGCGCATCAGGACCTTGGGGTTGTCGGACTGCATCGGCCGCTCCGTCGTGGGATGAGGCGGCGATGATACCAGCCCCGCCCCCGCTGGCGCC
>CBDTVS010000175.1:0-4752 GCA_965364245.1 uncultured Gammaproteobacteria bacterium
GGTCGAATCGACCACCACCGCGACCCCCGGAGGCTGTTCGGCGAGCGGGATCACCGGTGGCACCAGCTGGTCGCGTTCGTCGCGCTGGCGCAGCATGTCGTCGACCTTGCGCTCCTCGACGCGGCCGAGCTTGCCCGCCGCGCGGATCAGCTCGTCCGGGTGGTTGGTGTGGATGTGCAGCTTGAACAGGTCGCCGGTGGTGGCGACCAGCATCGAGCTGCCGAACGGTGCGAAGCGGCGGCGCAGCGTGGCGTCGTCGAAGCCCCGTCCGCGGACGATCAGCTCGGTGCAGTAGCGCTCGGTGATCGCCTCCTCGCTGAGTGGCGGGTGGCTGCTCTCCTCGAACAGCGAGGTGACCGGTTCCGGCAGCGGCTCGCCGCGCACCACGCGGTTGGCACCATGCAGGAAGTTGACATAGCCGAGTGCGCCGGCGTCGACCACGTGCGCCTCGCGCAGCACCGCGAGTTGCTCGGTCGTCTTCTCGAGCGCGCTCTCGCCGGCCTCGACCAGCACGCCGGCGAAGTCGGCCAGATCCTCGACCTCGGCGGCGCGCGCCGCGGCGTGGTCGCTGACCGCGCGCATCACCGTCAGGATGGTCCCCTCGACCGGCTCCTCGAGCGCCTCGTAGACCGCGTGGGTCGCGGCGTGCAGTCCCGCGGCGAACTCCTCCATGCCGACGCGCGCCTGGTCGCCGATGGCGCGCGACAGGCCGAGGAACCAGTGCGCCATGATCAGCCCGCTGTTGCCCTTCGCGCCGAGGATCGACGCCTCGGCGGCGGTCCGGGCGACGGAACCGAGCGCGCGCTCGCCACCGTCGCGCAGCGCCGAGGCGGTCGCGGAGAGCGACAGCGCCATGTTGGTTCCGGTGTCGCCGTCGGCGACCGGGAAGACATTGATGCGGTTGATCTGGTCGCGGGTGTGGCGCACCCAGTCGGCGCCGCCGACCACGACCTGGCTGAAACGGCGTCCGTCGAGGTAGGTGATAGGCATCTGCGCAACCCTCCGGGCAACTCCTTTCAGAATAATCCACCGTTTCCACGGCTGCTTGCCATGACGGGTGGCAGGTACCTGCACGCTCGGCCATAATCCGCGCCTTTCCCCCGGGACGCCGCCATGTGGTTCAAGAACCTGCAGCTCTTCCGCCTGCTCGAGGCCCCCCCGGCCGACGTCGAGACGCTCGAGACGGCGCTCGCCGGACAGGCCTTTCGCGACTGCGGCAGCCTCGAGTTCAGCACCGAGGGCTGGGTGTCGCCGCTCGGCATCGGCGGCGAGACCCTGGTGCACGCGGTGGGCGGCTACCAGCTGATCTGTGGTTGCCGCCAGGAGAAGCTGCTGCCGGCGAGCGTGATCGGCGAACTGGTCGCCGCCGAGGTGCTCGAGCTGGAGCGCCAGCAGGGCGGCCGGCGGCTGCCGCGACGCGACCGCCAGGCGGTCAAGGAGGGCATCGTCACCCGGCTGCTGCCGGCGGCGCTGCCCAAGAACCGCCGCACCTGGGCGGTGATCGACCCGCGGGGTGGCTGGCTGTGGATCGACTGCTCCAGCCGCACGCGCGCCGAGGAGCTGGTCACGCTGCTGCGTGAATCGCTCGGCACGCTGCGCGTCGCGCCGCCGGAGGCCTCGGTCAGCCCGGCGACCCGCCTGACCCGCTGGCTGGCGGGGGAGGGATTGCCTGAGGCGTTCACGCTCGGTGACCAGTGCGAGCTGCGCGATCCGCTCGAACAGCACCGCGTGGTGCGCTGCCGGGGTCTCGACCTCGCCGAGGAGGAGGTGCAGGCGCACGTCGCGGCCGGCATGCAGGTGATGCGCCTGGCGCTCAACTGGCACGACCGGGTGGCGTTCACCGTGGACGCGGAGCTGTCGATCCGCGGCCTGCAGTTCCTCGACGAGGTGCGCGACCAGCTGCACGACGTCGCGGCCGAGACCGATGCCGAGCGCTTCGACGCCGACTTCGCCATCATGAGTCACGAGCTCGCGCAGCTGGTGCCGGAACTCCTCGAAGGGTTCGACATCCAGCGCCCGGCCTGAAGCGAACTCCCGGACCGCCCGCGCGGTCAGAGCGAAGACCCGGGCGGCCCGCGTGGCCCGTCCCCACCACTCACCGGAGAATGCCTGCCTTGAGCCAACCGCAAGCCGACCCGAGCTTCGAGTTCGTCGCCAGCGTGCCGGTGGCGTCGCTGAACGTCACCGTCCACGAGTACCGCCATCGCAAGACCGGCGCCCAGCACTTCCACATCGCCGCCGACGATCCGAACAACGTCTTTCTGGTCGGCTTCCGTACCGTGCCCGAGGACTCGACCGGGGTGGCCCACATCCTCGAGCACACGGCGCTGTGCGGCAGCGACCGTTACCCGGTGCGTGACCCGTTCTTCATGATGACGCGGCGTTCGCTCAACACCTTCATGAACGCGTTCACCAGCAGCGACTGGACCGCCTATCCGTTCGCGAGTCAAAATAGAAAAGACTTTAATAATCTTCTACAAGTATATCTAGATGCAGCATTTTTTCCTAGACTAGATGAGCTCGACTTCGCCCAGGAGGGACACCGGGTCGAGTTCGCCGACCCCGACGATCCGGACAGCCCGCTGGTCTACAAGGGGGTCGTGTTCAACGAGATGAAGGGGGCGATGAGCTCGCCCGTGCGCGCGCTGTGGGACGCGCTCTGCGAGAGGCTGTTCCCGACCACCACCTACCACTGGAACAGCGGCGGCGATCCCGAGGCGATCCCCGAGCTCACCTACGAGCAGCTGGTCGCGTTCCACCGCCACCACTACCATCCCTCGAACGCGATCTTCATGACCTACGGCGACATCCCGCCGGAGGAGCTGCAGGCCGAGTTCGAGGCGCAGGCGCTCGGCCGCTTCGAGCGTTCCGACCAGCGCTTCGAAGTCGGCGATGAGCGCCGCCTCGCGGCACCGCTGGTCGACGAGGCGAGCTACGCGCTGGCCGCCGAGGAGGCGAAGGGCGACCGCACCCACGTGGTGCTCGGCTGGCTGCTCGATACCAACACCGACCCCGAGACGGTGCTGACCGCGCACCTGCTCTCCGGCGTGCTGCTCGACAACAGCGCCTCGCCGCTGCGCCACGTGCTCGAAACCAGCGACCTCGGCAGCGCGCCGTCGCCGCTGTGCGGTCTCGAGGACGGCACCCGCGAGATGGTCCTCGCCTGCGGGCTCGAGGGCTCGCGCCCGGAGCATGCCGACGCCATCGAGGCGCTGGTGCTCGACACCCTGCGTGGCGTGATCGAGGAGGGTGTCGACCAGGAACTCGTCGAGTCGATGTTGCACCAGCTCGAGCTCTCGCAGCGCGAGATCGGCGGCGACCACTTCCCGTACGGACTCCAGCTGATCCTCAACGCGCTGACGCCTGCGGTGCACGGCGGTGCGCCGGCCGCGGCGCTGAACATCGACCCGATCCTCGAGGCACTGCGCGAGAAGATCCGCGACCCGGGCTTCATCCCCGGGCTGGTGCGCCGCTGGCTGCTCGACAACCCGCACCGCGTGCGGCTGGTGTTCAAGCCCGACGTCGAGCTCGATTCGCGCCGTGCCACGGACGAGGCGGCGCGGTTGGCCACGCTGCGCGGGGCGCTCAGCGACGAGCAGAAACGGCAGATCGTCGAGCGCGCGCAGCAGCTCGAGGCGCGCCAGCAGCAGGCCGACGATCCCGGCGTGCTGCCCAGGGTCGGCCTGGAGGACGTGCCCGCCGAGCTCAAGATCGCCGAGGGGACGCAGGCGCCGGTCGCCGGAATCCCCGCCGACTGGTATGCCCAGGGCACCAATGGCCTGGTCTATCAGCAGGTGGTGCTGCCGCTGCCCGCACTGGCCGAGGCTGGCAGCGACCGGCTCGCGCTGATGGCGAGCCTGATGGCCGAGATGGGCAGCGGCGGGCGCGATTACCGCGCGACCCAGAAGCTGCAGGCCGCGGTCACCGGTGGACTGCACGCCAGCGTGTCGGTGCGCGGCGCGGTGGAATCGACCGTGCGGACCAGCTCGGCGTTCGTCCTCGCCGGCAAGGCGCTCAACCGCAACCACGGGGCGCTCGCCCAGTTGCTGCGCGAGACCCTCGAGACGGTGCGCTTCGACGAGCACGACCACCTGCGCGAGCTGGTCTCGCAGGCGCGGCTGAGCGCCGAGCAGAGCGTCACCGATTCGGGTCATGCGCTGGCGATGCTCGCCGCGGCGAGCGGCAGCAGCCCGTCGGCGGCGCTCGCCCACCGCTGGCGTGGGCTCGAGGGCATCCGTCGGCTCAAGGCGCTCGACGACGGTCTTGGCGAGGCGGGCGGCGTGGAGGCGTTGCAGGCGGAGCTCGAGGCGCTGCGCGACACCCTCGCGGTGCTGCCGCGCCGGCTGCTGGTGATCAGCGAGGCGGGCGAGCAGGCGGCGATCCGCGAGGCGCTGGAGGCGACCTGGCAGGGCGCGGCGAGCCAGGCGGCCGAGCCCTTTGCACCCGAGTTCGCCAGCGGCCGGGTACGGCAGGCGTGGCTGACCAGCACCCAGGTGAAGTTCTGCGCTCGCAGCTACCCGACGGTGTCGCCGGCGGACCCGGACGCGGCGGCACTGATGGTGCTTGGCGGGTTCCTGCGCAACGGTTTCCTGCACCGCGCGATCCGTGAGCAGGGCGGGGCGTACGGCGGCGGCGCGGCCTACGATGGCGATTCGGCGACCTTCCGCTTCTACTCCTACCGAGACCCGCGTCTCGCCGAGACGCTGGCCGATTTCGATCGTTCGCTCGACTGGCTGCAGTCGACGGCCCACG
>CBDTVS010000176.1:0-4725 GCA_965364245.1 uncultured Gammaproteobacteria bacterium
AGTTCGGGATGTAGTTGTGCACCGGGCACTTCCACTCGCAGTACGGGTTGCCGCACGCGAGGCAGCGCTCAGCCTGGGCCGCGGCGACCTGGGCGTCGAACTGGCCGTAGATCTCGCAGAAGCGGCGGATGCGCTCATCGACCGGCATCTTGTCCGGATCCTGGCGCGGCACCTCGACGAACTGGAAGACGTTGCTTGCCATGGTGTGTATCCCGTCCTGGCCTCAGGCGGCCTTGCTCAGCGAGTCGACTAGGTCCTCGAGGCTGGTCGCCTTGGGCTTGACCAGCCAGAACTTGCCGATCATGTCGGCGAAGTTGTCGAGCACCTCGCGTCCCCAGGCGCTGCCGGTCGCGGCGACGAACGTCTCGATCATCGCCTCGAGGTAGTTGCGGTGCTCCTCCATCGACTCGGTGCGGATGCGGTAGATGTCGATCAGCTCGTGATTGTAGAAATCGACGAAACGGTTGCGCTGATCGAGCACGTAGGCGAAGCCGCCGGTCATGCCGGCGCCAAAGTTGAGCCCGGTGTCGCCAAGCACCACCACCACGCCACCGGTCATGTACTCGCAGCCGTGGTCACCGACCCCCTCGACCACCGCGTGGGCGCCGGAGTTGCGCACCGCGAAGCGCTCACCGGCCTGGCCCGCGGCGTAGAGGATGCCGCCGGTCGCGCCGTACAGGCACGTGTTGCCAATGATGACGTTGTCGCGGCTCTCGAAGGAGACACCCTGCGGTGGACGCACGACGATCTGGCCACCGGCCATGCCCTTGCCGACGTAGTCGTTGGCGTCACCCTCGAGGTGCAGGTGCAGGCCGCCCGCGTTCCAGACGCCGAAGCTCTGGCCGGCGTGGCCGCGCAGCTTCACCTTGAGCGGCGTGGTCTCCATGCCGAGGTTGCCCCAACGCTTGGCGATCTCGCCGGAGATGCGCGCGCCGATCGAGCGGTTGAAGTTGCGCACCTCGAATTCGAACGAGCCGCCCTCGCGTGCCTCGATGGCCGGCAGCATCTCCGCGACCATGCGCTCGGCGAGCTCGCCCGCGTCGAACGGCACGTTGCGCGGCGCGGTGCAGACGTGCGACGCGGTCGCCAGCGCGGTGCCCTTGGAGAGGATCGGCGACAGGTCGAGGTGCTGCTGCTTCGCGGTGCCGCCGGCACGCGCCGCGAGCAGTTCGGTGCGGCCGATGATCTCGTCGATACTGCGGTAACCGAGCCGGGCCAGCAGCTCGCGCACCTCCTCGGCGATGAAGCGGAAGTAGTTCATCACCATCTCGGGCAGGCCGATGAAGTGATGCTGACGCAGCACGTTGTTCTGCGTCGCTACGCCGGTCGCGCAGTTGTTGAGGTGGCAGATGCGCAGGTACTTGCAGCCGAGCGCGACCATCGGCCCGGTGCCGAAACCGAAGCTCTCGGCGCCGAGGATCGCCGCCTTGATCACGTCGAGGCCGGTCTTCAGGCCGCCGTCGGTCTGCAACCGCACCTTGTCGCGCAGGTTGTTGGCGCGCAGCACCTGGTGGGTCTCGGAGAGCCCGAGCTCCCACGGGCTGCCCGCGTACTTGACCGAGGTCAGCGGGCTCGCGCCGGTGCCGCCGTCGTAGCCGGCGATGGTGATCAGGTCGGCGTAGGCCTTGGCCACGCCGGCCGCGATCGTGCCGACGCCCGCCTCGGCAACCAGCTTGACCGACACCAGCGCCTCGGGGTTGATCTGCTTGAGGTCGAAGATCAGCTGCGCGAGGTCCTCGATCGAGTAGATGTCGTGGTGCGGCGGTGGCGAGATCAGCGCCACCCCGGGCCGCGCATAGCGCAGCCGCGCGATCATGTCGTTGACCTTGTGGCCCGGCAGCTGGCCGCCCTCGCCGGGCTTGGCGCCCTGCGCGACCTTGATCTGCAGCACCTCGGCATTGACCAGGTAGTGCGGCGTGACGCCGAAGCGGCCCGATGCGACCTGCTTGATCTTCGAGCTCTTCTCGGTGCCGTAGCGGACGATGTCCTCGCCGCCCTCGCCCGAGTTGGAGCGCCCGCCGAGCCGGTTCATCGCGATCGCCAGCGCCTCGTGCGCCTCCGGCGACAGCGCGCCGAGCGACATCGCCGCGGTGTCGAAGCGCGGGTAGATCGCGCTCGCCGGCTCGACCTCGTCGAGCGGGATCGGCTCGCGCGCCTCGACCAGGTCGAACAGGTCGCGCAGCGAACAGGCCGGGCGGTTGTTGACCAGGTCGGCGTAGGCCCGGTAGTCGGCCATGTCGCCGCTGCGCACCGCCTGCTGCAACGTGCCGACCACGTCCGGGTTGTAGGCGTGGTACTCGGTGCCGTGCACGTACTTGAGCAGGCCGCCGGCATCGACCGTCTTGCGCGGGTTCCAGGCGCGCTTGGCCAGCTCGCGGGTGTCGGCCTCGAGGTCGGCGAAGCCGATGCCCTGCAGGCGGCAGGTGGTGCCGGTGAAGCAGAGCTCGACCACCTCGCGGTGCAGCCCGACCGCCTCGAACAGCTGCGCGCCGCGGTAGCTGGTGATGGTCGAGATGCCCATCTTCGACAGGATCTTGTAGAGCCCCTTGTTGATGCCCTTGCGGTACTGGCGCGCCAGCTTGGCGAGGTCGGCGCCCGGCAGCTCGCCGGTATCGACCATGTCCTGCAGCACCTCGTGGACCAGGTAGGGGTAGATCGCGGTGGCGCCGTAGCCGATCAGCACCGCGAAGTGGTGCGGATCGCGTGCGGTGCCGGTCTCGACCACCAGGTTGGCGTCGCAGCGCCGTCCCTCGCGCACCAGACGGTGGTGCACCGCGCCGGTGGCCAACAGGGCGTGCACCGGCAGGCGATCGGCGGCGATGCCGCGGTCGCTCAGCACCAGCACCACCTTGCCGGCCTCGACCGCGGCGAGCGCCTGGTCGCAGATCGCCTCGAGGGCGTCGCGCAGGCTGCCGTCGGCCGGGTAGCTCAGGTCGAGACGCGCGTGGGCGTAGTCGGGATCGGGGTGGTCGAGCAGCGCCTGGAAGCGCCCCTCGGAGAGCACCGGCGACTCGACCACCAGCCGCTTGGCGTGTGCCTCGGTCTCCTCGAACAGGTTCTTCTCGGTGCCGAACACCGTCTCGAGGGACATCACGATCTGCTCGCGCAACGGGTCGATCGGCGGGTTGGTGACCTGCGCGAACTGCTGGCGGAACGAGTCGTACAGCGAGCGCACCCGGCCCGAGAGCACCGGCAGCGGGGTGTCGTCGCCCATCGAGCCGACCGCCTCCTGGCCGTTCTGCGCCAGCACGCGGATCACCTGGTCGCGCTCCTCGAAGCTGACCTGGAACTGCTTCTCGTGCGCGCGCAGCACCTTCTTGTCGAGCGGCTCGAGCACCGGGCGCTGCTCGGTGTAGGCCGGCTTGAGCATGCGTGCGTGGGCGCTCAGCCACTTCTTGTAGGGCTGGCGCTGGCTGAGCCGCTCGCTGATCTCCTTGGGGTAGATCAGTTCGCCGGTCTCGGTGTCGGCGGCGATCATCTGACCCGGCTTGAGGCGGCCGTTGACGACGATGTCTGCCGGGTCGTAGTCGTAGACGCCGATCTCCGAGGCGAGCGTGATCACCCGGTCGCGAGTGATCACGTAACGCGCCGGGCGCAGGCCGTTGCGGTCGAGGATGCAGGCCGCGTGGCGCCCGTCGGTCAGCACGATGCCGGCCGGGCCGTCCCACGGCTCCATGTGCATCGAGTGGTACTCGTGGAACGCACGCACGTCGGCGTCCATCAGGTCGACGTTCTGCCACGCCGGTGGGATCAGCAGGCGCATCGCGCGGAAGATGTCCATGCCGCCGGCCAGCAGCCCCTCGAGCATGTTGTCGAGGCTGTAGGAGTCGGAGCTGGTGCGGTCGACCAGCGGCGTCACCGCGGCCATGTCGAGCAGCGGCGAGGCGAACTTCGCGCCGCGCGCCAGCGACCAGTTGCGGTTGCCCTGGATGGTGTTGATTTCGCCGTTGTGGGCGAGGTGGCGGAACGGCTGGGCGAGGCGCCACTGCGGCAGCGTGTTGGTCGAGAAGCGCTGGTGGAAGACGCACAGCTTGGCCTCGAGCCGCGCGTCCTGCAGGTCGGGGTAGAAGACCGGCAGGTTGGCCGGCATCACCAGACCCTTGTAGGAGATCACCTGGGCCGAGAGGCTGGCGACGTAGAACGCGTGGCCGTCGCTCGCGAGCGCCTTCTCGGCCTGGCGGCGGGCGACGAACAGCGCGCGCTCGAAGGCGTCGGCGGCGAGCGCGTCGGGGGCGTTGACGAACACCTGCTCGATGGTCGGCAGCGTGGTCAGCGCCTCCTCGCCGCAGGCCGAGGTGTCGAGCGGCACCACCCGCCAGCCGGCGACAGCCAGCGACTGCGTTAGCAGCGCCGATTCGAGCTCGGCGCGCGCCGCGGCCACGTCGGCGCCCGGCGCGTGGAACACCACGCCGACGGCGTATCGGTCGGCCAGCGCAAGGCCGGCCTCGGTGGCCACCGCGCGCAGGAAACGGTCCGGCTTGCTCATCAGCAGGCCGCAGCCGTCGCCGGACTTGCCGTCGGCGGCCACCGCGCCACGATGGGTCATGCGCGTCAGGGCGCGGATCGCGGAATCGACGATGTGGTGGCTGACCTCACCGTCCATCTGCGCGATCAGGCCGAAGCCGCAGCTGTCGTGCTCGAACTCGGGCCGGTAGAGACCGGGATGCTCGTCGTGACCTGTCGTTTCGCTCATGCTCTCGTCTCCCGATCGCGGCTTCGCGTCAG
>CBDTVS010000177.1:0-4720 GCA_965364245.1 uncultured Gammaproteobacteria bacterium
CAGGAGGCGCTGGATCGCCTGCTGCCGATCCAGCGCGCCGATTTCGACGGGATCTTCCGTGCCATGGCGCCGCGCCCGGTCACGATCCGCCTGCTCGATCCGCCGATCCACGAGTTCCTGCCGACCGAGGCCGAGCTGCGCGAGGAGCTCGACGAGCTGCACGACTACCTCGGCCAGCAGCGCGGTCGCCGGGCCCTGCTGCTGACCCGACCCTACCTGCCTGATGCCGGCAGCGCAGGGCAGGACGATCTCGCCGCGGTCGAACGGGAACTTGATCTGCTCGGTCAGGCGATCGCGGTGCGCGAGCGAATGCTGCTGAAGGTGCGCGAGCTGTTCGAGGTCAACCCGATGCTCGGTCACAGGGGAGTGAGGCTCGGCATGACCTACCCGGAGATCTACGCCATGCAGATCCGCGCGGTGCTCGAGGCCGCGGCCGACTGCACGGCCGACGGCGTCGAGGTGACACCGGAGATCATGGTGCCGCAGGTCTGCACCGGGCGCGAGCTCGAGCGCATCCGCGCCATGGCAGACGAACTCCGCGGTGAGCTCGAGCAGGAGAGGGGCGTCACGGTCGCGTTCAGGTTCGGCTCGATGATCGAGGTCGTGCGTGCCTGCATGCGCGCCGGGGATCTCGCCGGGGTCGCGGAGTTCTTCTCGTTCGGCACCAACGACCTGACCCAGGCCACCTTCTCGTTCTCGCGTGAGGATGCCGAGAACAAGTTCCTGCCGTTCTACAACGAGCACAACATCCTGATGGACAACCCGTTCGAGGTGCTCGACGTGAACGGGGTGGGGCAGCTGATGAAACTCGCGATCGATTGGGGACGCGAGGCGCGGCCGGAACTCAAGGTGGGCATCTGCGGTGAACAGGGTGGCCATCCGGCATCGATCCGCTTCTGCGACGCGATCGGGCTCGACTACGTATCCTGCTCCGGACCGCGTGTTCCGGTGGCGCGCCTTGCTGCAGCTCATGCATCGCTTTCTACGGATGTTTCTTCAACTGATTGATATAAATAGAGTGGTATGCCTTTTCTGTACACCAGAATCGAATTAGTCCCACTCTCAATCCCTTGACATTTCATAGATCCGCCCCCATTGTGCAATGCAACATAACGCATGCCTTAGGGGGTATGTCATGAATGCCATCGAAATCGATGAAGTGTGGGACCGCTGGTTCGCGATCGGCCGGCTGCAGGCCCGTTTCCTCGCGCGCAGCAGCGAGATCGCGAGCGCCTCGCTTGCGAGCATCCGCCAGCGTGGCGAGCGGGTTTTCGAGCTCTGGCTCGGCACACCGTGGCCCTTGCTGATCACCCGTATCGACGGTCCCGTCGCTGCTACCGCAAGATGGGCCGATTACCTCGAGGACGAGACGCGCAACGCGGCCCAGGCGGCGCTGCTGACCGACTGGGAGATGCGCGACTGGAGCGAGCGCTTCGCGCGGACGGTCGAGGGCGACCAGTCGGTCTGATCGCCATGTAGGAGCGGACCCCAGTCCGCGATTCATGGAAAGTGAAGCGCGCCGTGGGCGGCACTCCTACAGGTCGTCCTGCGACGATTTTCCCAGGGCTGTGACCATGTCGCGCCCCCCATCGCGGAGCAGGTGCAGGTCGCTCGAGGCCATCACCAGACGGTAGCCACGGTCGAACATCGCCTCGGCTTCATCGAGTCCGCCGGCCACTCCACCCAGCCAGACACCCGAGTCGAGAATCGCGGCCTCTGCGCGGGCGATCGCTTCGCGCACGGCCGGGTCGTCCATCTGACCCAGCGCACCGGCGCTGCCGGACAGGTCGAGCGGCCCGATCAACAGCATGTCGAGGCCTTCTACCTGGGCCATTTCCGGCACCCGTTCGATCGACGCGAGCGATTCGACCTGGCCGATGACCAGCAACCGGTCCTCGATTCGATCCCGGTAGTCGCGCGCCGTGCCGTAGTCGCTGGCGCGTGTGACGGTGTAGGCCGCGCCCCGTATGCCATGCGGCGGGTAACGGCAGGCCGCGACGGCGGCCCGTGCCTGCTCGGCCGTCTCCAGCATCGGGATCATGACCCCTTCAATGCCGCTGTCGAGTGCCCGTTTCAGGTAGACCTTGTCATTCGAGGGCACGCGCAGCAGCCGGGTCGTCAGACTGCCTTGCGTGGCGCGCAATATCGCGACCAGCGACTCCAGGCCGCCCGGGCCGTGCTCGTGGTCGATGAGCAACGCGTCGAAGCCGCACAGCCCGAGGATCTCGGCCACGTCGGGGGAGGGCGTGAACTGCCAGCAGCCGACGGCGGTCTTTCCGCTGGCGAGGCGTTGTTTCAGGCGGTTGTCGCGAAACGGCATGGCTTCTCCTGGCGCGGCCACAGGCACGCAGAACCGTGATATGGAATTATTCTAAAAAAGAACGTAATATACCGGTCATGAAGGGAATAACCCCATTGCTGCCATTGGAAGGAAGCTCGGTCGCCGAGCACCTTTCGGCCCATGGCGTGAAACCGACCCGCCAGCGGGTGATGATCGCGCGCGTCCTTTTCGAGAGGGCTCAGCACGTCACCGCCGAGCAACTGCTCGACAAGGTCTCGGAGCGCCACGGCCACGTCGCCAAGGCCACCGTCTACAACACGCTCAACCTGTTCGTCCAGCAGGGTCTCGTTCGCGAGGTGCTGGTCGATCGCGAGCGTGCTTTCTACGACACCAACACCGTACCGCACCACCACCTCTTCTGCGAGGACGACGGCGCGCTGACCGATGTGCCAGGAGATGCCTTCGAAGTGCGTGGTCAGCCGGCCCTGCCGGCAGGGCTGGAAGTCATCGGCACCGAGGTGATCGTGCGGGTTCGACGGCGCGACGCGTAACAGACAAGGTTTTTCATACAGCAGGGGCGCCGATCGGCGCCCCTTTCTTATTGCGACACGCTTCGTCGCTGTATGCGGGTCTGTAGGTCGGGCTTCAGCTCGACATGAATGTTTATCGGACAGAAGCCCGACCCACAAATAGCAGAAGGCCGGCATGACGCCGGCCTTCATAGGTTACGGATCGGTTTCTGATCAGGTCAGGTCGGCCACCAGCGACTCACGAGTTGCCTCGGGCAGCGGCCCGGTCTCAGCGCTGTAGGCCGGGTGTTGGACGCCGGCACTGATCGCTGCGCCACCCTTGGCGGCCGTGACCATCTCCGGGGTCAGTTCGAAGCGCAGGAAGTGCACCGAGGAGGTCTTCTCCTCGGTGTCACGCTCGAGGTCCTCGTCGGCGATCGGCGTGATCGGCTGCAGGTCGCCGACCCGCATCCACACCTTGTGCTCGATGCCGTGCATGTTCGCGAGGGCCTCGCGGCGCGCCTCGATGTCCTCGATCTGGATCATCATCGTCGCCTTCCAGTTGCTGCCGTCGGGGATCAGCGGGTTGTAGGCGTCGAGTTCCTCCTGGATGCCCTCGGCCTCGAAGATCCGCTCGATGCGCAGCATCTCCTGGATCTGGTACTGCATCGTCAACTGGTCCTCGAAATAGAGCGAGATGCTCTCGCCGAGGTCGACGCGGCGCGCCTGCTTGTGCGCCATCACGCGCTGGCGCATCGCCGGGCGCTCGGTGGCGTACTGCTCGAGGGGGAGGAGATCGTTACGGGTCAGGTGCGGCATGGCGGTTGCGGCTTCCATCTTGGGTCTTCCGGGTTGCTGTGGGTTCAGAGCCCGTAGGCCTTGCGCAGCAGCGAGAGCGGGTGGGTCGGCGCGGAGCCGTCACGCAGCCCGTTCTCGATCTGATGGCCGGCCATCGGGCAGTCGCTGGAGTAGTGGGCGGGCGTGGCGTCCTTGACGCGTTTCGCCACCGGCTTGCCGATCTTCATCGACATCGCGTGGAACTCGACCTTGACGGCATAGGTGCCGTCGTGGCCCGAGCAGCGCTCGATCAGTTCGACCTCGGTGTCCTGGATCAGCGCCAGCGCATCGCGGGTCTTGGGGCCGATGTTCTGCACGCGCTGGTGACATGGCGCATGGTAGGAGACCTTGCCGAGGCCGGTTTTGAAATCGGTCTTCAGAAGCTCGTGCTTGTGGCGCAGCATCAGGTATTCGAACGGGTCGAAGAACGCCGCGGCGACCTTCTTGACCTGCTCGTCGTCGGGGAACAGCAGCGGCAGCTCCTGCTTGAACATCAACACGCAGGAGGGCACGGGTGCGGTGAGGTCCCAGCCCTCGTCTACCAGGCGGGCGAGCTCCGGGACGTTGACCTCCTTGGCCTTGGCGACGGCGTCGAGGTCGCCGAGCTCGAGCTTCGGCATCCCGCAGCACTTCTCCTGGCGGGTCAGGGTGACGGGGATGCCGTTGTGCTGGAACACAGCGACCAGGTCCTCGTTGATGCCGGGCTCGTTGTAGTTGCAGTAGCAGGTCGCGAACAGTGCTACGCGCCCCTTGGTCGGCCCGGCGGGGGTCGCCTCGGGCGGGTTGCTGCTGCCGTCGAACGCGCGGCGGAAGGTCTTGCTCGAGTAGGGCGGCAGCGTCGCCTCCTCGTGCACGCCGAGCACCTTGTGCAGCGCCTTGCGCATGGTCGCGTTGCGGTTGACCGCGTTGACGGTCGGTGCAATCACCGGCAGGGCGTTGACCTTGCCGAGCGCATCGGTGGACGACAGCAGCCGGTCGCGGAATGACGGTGCCTGTTCGCGGCGCTTGACCGCCTTGGCGCGCAGCATCAGGTGCGGGAAATCCACGTTCCACTCGTGCGGCGGCACGTAGGGGCACTTGGTCATGTAGCAGA
>CBDTVS010000178.1:0-4685 GCA_965364245.1 uncultured Gammaproteobacteria bacterium
GTCGTTGCTGAGCAGGATGTGCATTCGATGTTCGGCGCGGTCATGGCCGCGCGATCGCGCGGGTGGTGCGTACTATAACCGAATCGCAAGCCGCCCTCGCCATGTGCGGAGAGCTCGCGTACACGTGGGATAATCGTCGCCGTGAAACGCCCCAAGCCAAGCGTCGATGCCACCGAGCGTGCCCTGTTCCGCGAGGCCATGCGCGACGTGAAGCCGCTCTCGGGCGAGGCGCGGCAAACGCCCCAGCCGACGACCGCGTGGACGCGGCCCCCGCCCCCGAGCGAACCGCCCGAGCCCCGGCCGAGACGCCAGGCACGCACCCGTCAGCGGTTGCGACGTGGCCAGCTGCGGCCCGAGGCGACGCTCGACCTCCACGGTCTGACCCGTGACGAGGCCCACGCCCGCCTCGAGGCATTCCTCGCCAAGGCGCACGCCTCCGGGCGGCGCTGCGTCCTGGTGATCACGGGGATCGGTCGTGGTAGCCCCGGCGGAGGCATCCTGCGTCGCGCGCTGCCAGGCTGGCTGGAACTGCACCCGGAAGTGCTGGACAGCGCACCGGCACAACCCGCCGACGGCGGTGCCGGCGCGTGCTACGTGCTGCTGCGCCGCCCACCGCCTCCGCGCTAGCCGCGCTCGAATAGTACGCACCCGAACTCGGCGCGCGTTTCCAGGCAGGCGAACTCGTCGTCGGCGCGTGCGAGGGCGCGCATGCGGTTGCTGTTCATCTGCTCGAGGCGCTCGCAGACGCCGAAGCCGTCACGTTCGGTGTCGGTCTGCAGTTGCGCGTTGCGCTCGAAGCGCCAGTGACGGCAGTCGCCACAGAATCCAGCATTACTCATCATTGCCTCCGTTGGCCCTCTCATGGCACGTTCGCGCGGCCACGGCTATGCTGACGCGCCCACGCCGCCTGGACCCGCATACCATGCCCGATACGCCGTCACCGTCGCCCGCAGACTACCCCTACCGCATCTCGATCCCGGCGCGCTGGGGCGACACCGACATGCTCGGGCACATCAACAACGTCGCCTACTACCGCTACTTCGAGGTCGCGGCAGTCGACTTCATCGCCACGCCGTGCGGCATCGACTGGTTGCGCGCCCCGGTGATCCCCTACGCCGCCGAAAGCCGCTGCCGATTCCTGCGCCCGCTGCGCTTTCCCGCCAGTTTCTGCGTCGGCCTGCGCGTCACGCGCATCGGCACCAGCAGCGTCACCTACGAGCTCGCGCTGTTCGACGAGGCCGACGGCACGCTGGCCGCGACCGGCGACTGGGTGCACGTGTTCGTCGACCGGCAGAGCGAACGCCCGGTGGCGATACCGGATGGCGTACGCGCGGTGTTCGAGGCACATCGCGCTGCCGGGTCCGACGGCGACTGAAACGTTCATGGACTCGCGCCCTTTCCGGGCAGGGTGGTCAACGTCAGTACCAACGCCAGTCCAGCGAGTGCCGCAGCCAGCAGGTAGCTGGTCGCGAAACCACCTCCTGCCTCGGCCAGCACGCCGGCCAGCGCGGGTCCGATGATCTGGCCGATGCCGAAGATGAAGGTGATGGTGCCGAATCCCGCCACCGCGTGGCGCGGACCCATGTAGTCGCCGACCGCCGCGGCCATGATCCCGGGAATGCTCCAGGCGGCAAGTCCGAACAGCGCGACCGAGAGGTAGATGAACGGCGCCGGCAGCGGCAGACCGGCACACAGGTAAGCGCCGGCGTGCATCGCGAACACCGCCGCCATGCCGATCCGGCGTCCGGCGTGGTCGGAGAGCCAGCCGAAGACCGGGCCGGAAAAGAGGCTCAGGAAACCGACCCAGAACCAGAAGCGACCGGCCACCGCCTCGCTGAAACCGCGCTCCTGGACCAGCGTCGTAACGATGAACGTCGCGTAGATCACGTAGGTGAAGCCGAACAGGAAGTAGATCAGGCCGAGCCGGGCGATGATCCCGCGCCGCGTCGCGGCGTCGGGTTCGACCGGGGGGACGGGCGGCGTGCCGTCGACCGTCGCCTGCTCGCCGTAGACGTGCAGCCCGACCTGGCGCGGGTCGTTGCGCAACGTCAGCGCGCACACCGCGGCGATCGCCACCACCATCAGGCCGAGGAACAGCCAGCCGTAACGCCACCCCTCGAGACCCCAGGCGGCGTTGACCGCCGGAATCAACAGGCCGCTGGTCATGATCGCGAAACCGCTGCCGACGACGATGAAGCCAGCCGCGCGGCCACGCCAACGGCGGGCGAACCAGTGCGAGACAAGGCCCATGATCGGCACGTTGGCCGCACCGCTGCCCAGCCCGGTCACCGTGTAGAGCAGCAGCACGCCGAGGAAGCCGTCGCTCCGTGAGACCAGCAGCAGCGAGAGGCCGACGGTCAGCAGGGCGCCGCCGATCACCGCGCGTGCGCCGTAGATCGCGACCAGCCGTCCGCAGCCGAGCACCGCGACCAGGTAGCCGATGAAGTTGGCGGTACTGATCAGCCCCATCTCGGCGTAGCTGAGATCGAGGCTCACGCCCATCGACGGCAGCAGCATGCCGAGCGCGAAGCGCCCGATGCCGAGGCAGGCGAAGACGGTCAGCAGGCCGCCGACCACGACGACCCAGCCGTAATGGACGGGAAGCGCGCGCGCGAGGCGCCGGGCGAGGTCGTCTCGGCTGGGGTCTTCGGCGGTCATGCGAGAGTGTCCCGGCGCCGTTTGTCGTTATGGCATGCCGCGACGCCTACGGCGATCGGCAGCATGCCATCCGCGCAAGCGGGACCGCAAACGCGCGCGGGACCCGGTTCAGCGCCGCGCGGGACGGGGGCGCGGACGCGTCGGTGGCGACGGCGGGCGTGATGGGCGCGCAGGCAGAGTCGTGGGCGGCGGACGGTTGCCCGGGGGCGGCCGGTTACCCGGCGGAGGGCGACTCGGTGGCGGTGGTCGGACCCCGCCGTAATAGCAGCACGGACCACGGTAGTAGGGATCGGAATAACCGGAGTAGTAACCGACCCCGACACTGCCGTAGACCCTGACGTTGTCACTCGAACCGCCGCAGCCCGCGAGCAGCGCGCTCGCGGCCAGCAGGGCGATGATCAACCCGGGATGACGTCGCACGCTCATCGCTCGCCCTCCCCCTTCGGATCGTCTCGCTGGACCAGCCCGAGCGGTGCACCGAGCGGATCGGCAACCAACGCCACCGTGCCATCTATAGCCCCGGCGTCAGGCGCCAGGAGCACCTTACCGCCAAGCGCCTCGACCCGTGCCAGGGTGGCGCCCAGATCGGCGACTCGAACCAGGCCGAGCCACTGCGAGATGGCCTCGGAGTCGGCGGGCAGCAGGGCGATGCCAGCCCGCGCGTAGCCGTCGCTGGCGAGGATGATGTCGACGAGATCGGGGTACTCCTTCGGCGTGTGCAATTCGTAACCGAACAGTTCTGCGTAGTAGCTGGCGGCCGCCTCGGGGTCGCGCGCGAAGAGCTGGTGCCAGAGCCACTCACCCGGTTCGGCTCGGTAGTCGCCGGGATCGCCGGAAGGCGAGGCGAGAACGCCAAGCGGTGCCTTTTCGCCATCGGCGAAGATCGCGATACGACCGCGCTCGGCGACCTCGCGGGCCGGCATCAGCACCTCGCTGCCGCGTTCCTGGGCCCTGGCAAGCAAAGCGTCGACATCCTCCACCGAAACGAAATAGGCCCAGCGGGCGTAGCTCTGCCCGGGCGCGTCTTGCGGTCGGTGGTGCGCGAGCCCCGCGACGGCGCTGCCCTCGTTGTAGAACATGCCGTAGCGCCGGCCCTGCACATTGCTGATCCAGCGCCACTCCCAGCCGAGCAGGCCGACAAGGAAGTCGCGCGAGGCCTCCAGGTCACTCGAGAACAGATCGGCCCAGACGAACTTGCCAGGCAGACGCGTTTCGCTGGGCTCGTCGACCAGCGGAGGCAGGGATGGCGGCGGCTCCGCTGCCAGGATCGGGCCGGCGATGAGCGCCGCCGCGAGACACAGGCCCAGCAACGGCGCGGTTACGAGTATTGGACGCTTCACCCAGGGCTCCGGTACGAGATTGATGTCGCAACCCTAGCACCCGGTGCGCCCGGAACGCTTGATCCCCGGCAAACAGGTGGCAATGGCCGGAGGATCAGCCGTTGGGGTCGAACCAGGCAAGCTTCTCGTGCAGGCGCACCACCTCGCCGACGATGATCAGCGTCGGCGCGCGCACCGTCGCCGACGCGATACGCTCCGGCATGTCGGCGAGGGTGCCGATGATCACCTTCTGGTCGGGCGTGGTGCCCTTCTCGACGAGCGCGATCGGGGTCGTCGCTGGCATGCCGTGCGCCTGTAATTCACGGCAGATGATCGGCAGACCGTTGAGACCCATGTAGATCACCACGGTCTGGCGGGGTTGGGCCAACGCGGTCCAGTTCAGATCCGCGGTACCGTCCTTGAGATGGCCGGTCACGAACAGGCACGCCTGCGAGTAGTCGCGGTGGGTCAGCGGGATGCCGGCATAGGAGGCGCAACCCGCGGCCGCGGTGATGCCGGGCACGACCTGGAACGGCACCCCTTCGGCCATCAAGGTCTCGATCTCCTCACCGCCGCGGCCGAAGATGAACGGGTCGCCGCCCTTCAGGCGCAGCACGCGCTTGCCCTCTTTCGCCAGGCGCGCGAGCAGCGCATTGATCTGCTCCTGCGGCAGCGCGTGCCGGTCGCGCTCCTTGCCGACGTAGAGCC
>CBDTVS010000179.1:0-4670 GCA_965364245.1 uncultured Gammaproteobacteria bacterium
GGCTGCGGGCGAGGCGGCCACCACGCGCGGCCTCGGCGATGGCATGCATGTAGCTAGCCTTCTGCCGCGACAGCCCGGCCGTGCGCAGCGTCTCGGGCGTGGTCCGCGCCAGCTGGGCGGGCGTGGGCTCGCGGCGTGGGAAGAGGTCGAGAAAGCGCCGTTCGATGGCATCGGCGGCCTGCTTCGAGACCTGCTGTGCGAGCACCGCGCGCAGCAGAGCACGGTAGGGCTCGTCGCGGTGACGGACCGGCGTGAGCGTGGTCGAGGCGACGACCCCGGCGAGCACCGGATCACAGGTCGCGAGGTGGGCGTCGGCCTTGCGTGCGCTCACTTGCCGCGCGCCGCCTGCAGCGTCTCGTAGCTGCCGTCATAGACCCGTGGCCGGTCGGGTTCGACCGCGGCGAGCGGCTCGGCGGGGACCAGCGTCGCCAGGCTGCGTGCGGCCAGTGCCTGGTACTCGCGGGTGCCCTGGCTCTTCCACGCGACATCGGTGTCATCGAGCTCGCGCAGAACCTTGGCGGGGATGCCGGCGACCAGCGTGCGCGGTGGGACCTCGAAGTCGGCGCGCACGAAGCTCATCGCGGCGACGATGCACTCGGCGCCGAGCACGGCGTGGTCCATGACCACCGCGTGCATGCCGACCAGCGCGTTGCGACCCACCGTGCAGCCGTGCAGGATCGCACCGTGTCCGACGTGGCCGTCGGCCTCGACGACGCAGTCGCCCGACGGGTAGCTGTGCAGCACGCAGTTGTCCTGCACGTTGCTGCCCTCGCCCATGACGATGCGCCCGAAGTCGCCGCGCAGCACCGCGCCCGGGCCGACGTAGCAGCCCGGGCCGACGATGGCGTCGCCGATCAGTACCGCGGTCGGGTGGACGAAGGCGCTCGGATCGATCACCGGCGTGACGCCGGAGATGGCGTAGACCATGGCCATGACGGGGCTCCTGCGGGCGGAAGTCCCGACTGTAGCCGACAATCCCGCGCCGGCGAAGCCGGGGCGGCTACTCGCGCCAGATCACCGAGTAGAGGTCGTGCCGGCGGTCCTTGAGGTTCTTGACCGTGCCGTTGTTGCGCGCGGCGTAGAGCGTCTCGAGGCGCAGGTCGGCGAAGGCGACCGTCTCGACGTTGGGCGTGGTGTCGGCGGCGATGCCGTCGCGGGCGAACGGGAAGTCGCACGGGGTCAGGATGCAGCTCTGCGCGTACTGGATGTCCATGTTGGCGACGCCGGGCAGGTTGCCGCAGTTGCCGGACATGACCACGAAGCACTGGTTCTCGACCGCGCGCGCGGCACAGCAGTAGCGCACGCGCAGGTAGCTCTGCCGCTCGTCGGTGCAGAACGGCACGAAGATGATGCCGACGCCCTGGTCGATCAGGTGCCGGGCGAGCTCCGGGAACTCCGAGTCGTAGCAGATCAGCACGCCGATCGGGCCGCAGTCGGTCTCGATGGCGTGCAGGGTGTCGCCGCCCTCGATGTTCCACCAGTAGACCTCGTTCGGGGTCGGGTGGATCTTCGGCTGCTGGTGGACGCTGCCGTCGCGCAGGAAGACGTAGCTGATGTTCTCGACCCGGCCGTTGGGCACCCGCGTCGGGTGCGAGCCGCCGATGATGTTGATGTTGTACTGCATCGCCATGTCGTGCAGCGCCTGGGTCAGCGGCTCGGTGTACTTGGTCAGCGCCTCGATCGACTGCGCCGGGTTGAGCTTCTGGTCCTCGATCGACAGCAGCTGCAGCGAGAAGAGCTCGGGGAAGACCACGAAGTCGGCGCGGTAGTCGGCGACCACGTCGACGAAGTACTCCACGTACTCGAGGAACTGCTCGAACGAGGTGACCTTGCGCTGCTGGTACTGCACCGTGGCCACGCGCACGGTATCGGGCAGGCGCCCGCCGTAGCGCTTGGTGGTGTGGGCCGGTTGGTCGGCCGGAATATTCGGATTACGCCAGACCATGTGCACCGCATAGCCGAGCGACTCGTTGTCGCCGGGCATGTAAGCGGGCAGCACACCGATGATCTCGAAACCGTTGCGCAGCTGGAAGCCGAGCACCGGGTCGCGTGCCTGCTTGGTCTTCACCGCCTCGACGTAGGCCTCGACGCTGGGGAACTTCTTGCGCCGCCGGGCCAGCGACGGCAATCGGCCGCCGAACACGATGCCGGCGAGGCCGAGCTGCTCGCACAGCTGCTTGCGCGCGTCGTAGAGGCGCTGGCCGATGCGCCAGCCGCGCATGTCGGGATCGACGCACACCTCCATGCCGTAGAGGAACTCGCCATCGGGGTCGTGGCGCGCGGCGTAGCCGTTGCCGGTGATCTCGGACCAGGTGTGCGGTTTCAGCGCCAGGTCGCCGATGCGGAACGTGGCGCAGTAGCCGACCACCGTGCCCTCGAACTCGGCGAGGAACACCCCCTCCTGGAACTGGTTGAGTTGGCCGCGCAGCATCGCCCGCGTGTAGCCGGGGATGTCGGTGTAGACCTTGGCCACCAGGGCCTGGATCGCCGGGATGTCGCGCACCCGGGCGTTGCGGATGGTCAGGCGGGCCTTGCGGGACCCGGACGGCTTGGGCTTGGCCATGAGAACCTCGTGCGCCTGGGCGCGGTGAAATGGCGGGGCGAGTGTAGATCAGCGTGGCTGCGACGCAAGCAATTTCTCAACAGGCTACAGCTTCCGCACCACCACGTCGTGCAGGTAGCGGTTGCCGAAGCCGGTGCGCTCACCGATGCGCGCGCGGCCGTCGGAGATCAGGCGCACCGACAGCGGCTTGGCGTGGCGCTCGGCGAGGCCCTGCACGAGGCGCAGGATCTCCAGTACCCGTTCAGGGGACTCGTCGATGCCGAGCGGGTAGGTGTCGATGCCGAGGCCGCAGTGCATGGCGAGGAACAGGTTGCGCTCGATCGGGAAGCGGCCCTGCTCGTACTCGCCGGCGAGCTGGCGGTCCTCGAGGCACGGCAGCATCAGCCCGTTCAGCCCGACCGGGCAGGGGTTGGCCTCGCGCAGGAAGCCGGTGATGCGCAGGAACAGGTCGCTGGTGACCGCCTGCTCGAACGAGCCGGCCCAGCGCCGCACGTGGCCGACCAGGCTGCCGGGGGTGTCCCACAGCGGCGCGATCGAGCCGTCGATGCCGAGGAAGTCGGCCTCGTCGGCGAACAGTGCCTGCAGCGCCAACCAGGCCTCGCGGACCCGTTCGAGCCAGACCTCGGGGGTGTCGCATCCCGCGGCAAGGTCGGTCGGCTGCAGGCCGAGCGCGAAGCCGTTGCTGGCCCAGGTGGCCGAGGGGAAGAACGGGCTGCCGGGCGCATTGGCGAAGGTGTAGGCGAAGCCGAAGGTCTGCCCGGGCTGTGCCTCGATCAGGCGGTACAGCCAGGCGACATCGTCGGCCGTGACCGGCCCCTCGGGCGCGAAGTTGCAGGCGACGTTGTCGGTGGCGAGCAGGGCTTCGAAATTGTGTTCGAGGCCGCGGCGATCAAGCTGGCCGACGCTCAGGAACCGCACGCCGTCGCCGTAGCAGGCCTCGACCTCGGCCGGGCCGTGGCCGGCGACGCAGATGCGCCGGGTCTGCAGCGTGTAGCCGGCCTCCTCGACGCGGGTCGCGAGGCGGTCGAGGCGCGCCCCCTCGTGCGGGTCGAGGCGGTCGGTGAACAGGCAGAGGCTGCGGACGATGGGTTGGGGCACGCGGGCGTCTGGCGAGAGCGGGTATCTACAACCTAGCGCGCAGGAGCTCGCGCCGGAAGGGGTTCCGCCACCCACGATGGGCTGGTCTGCCGTCCGAATGGGCGCGGGACGACCGCGGGAGGGTCAGGGTGCCTCGACCTGCAGCGAGATCAGAACCCGGGTGTCGACCAGGGTGTCGTCGTAGAAATCGGTGTACTCGTTGCCGAGGTTCTGCAGCGTGACCGCGAGGCGCACCCGACTGCGGTCGGTACGCAGGTCGTAACCGAGTCGAGCATCGACGCGCGTCTGCGCCTTGATGCGGTTACCGTCGCCGAGGTATTCCACCTCGTCGACGTAATGCCCCATGAGGCTGGCGGTCAGCCCACCCGCGAAGCGGTGGATCAGCATCGTCATCAGCGTGTAGTCGGGGAAGCTGTCGGCGATCTTGGCGATCTCGTCATCGTCGACCACGCCCGGCTGGGTGTTGCGCGCATCGGCATTGACCAGCGAGAAGCCACCGATCAGCCGCGTGCCCGGCGGTAGGCGCCACTCGAGGCTGCCCTCGAGGCCCTCGATGGTCACCTCGGTGGCGTTGAAGTAGTCGATGGCCGCGCCTCCGGGCGCCCCGCCGAAGTTGCGAATGTTGACGTTGAACAGCCCGTCCGAGCTGAACGGTGCGCGGGTGAATTCGCCGACGGCGAGATCGTCGATCTCCTTGCGGAACAGTTTCAGGTCGATGGCCAGGTTGCCGGGCAGGCGGCCTAGGCCTGCGCCGTAGCGGTAGCCAAGTTCGTAGGAGTCGATGGTCTCGGGCTCGAGTGGCGTGCGTGCCCAGTTCAGCAACGACTTCACGGCGCAAGGCGTGGTCGGTGTGCCGTAGAGCAGCAGGCACGCGAGAGCGGGCAGCGGCGGCACGGTGTCGAGAGGTGCGCCCTGGTCGGCGAAGGTTTCGAAGAGTACCGGGGAGCGGGTCGCGCGCGAGGCCGACAGGCGCAGCGGGTGGCCCGGACGGGGGTGCCAGACGAAGCCC
>CBDTVS010000180.1:0-4665 GCA_965364245.1 uncultured Gammaproteobacteria bacterium
AGCCCCGAGGACGACGACGAGGGGGTGATCTACCTGTCGCGGCGCACGCGCCTCGCACTGCGCCTGCCGCAGGCGCGGATACCGGAAGCACGCGCCCTGGAGGGCACGACGCTCGACGTCGCCGGTCACCCGCTCGAGGTGGCGGCCGGCCAGGTGCATCTGCTCAGTCCCCTGACCACGCTCTACGCACGGCACGTGATCGCCGAGCAGACCGAGGAGAACGCCTTTCTCGACGATGTCGCCCGCGAGCTCGGTGAGTTCGGTGTCGCCTGCCGGCGGATGGTGTGCGGCCGCTCGCGCCATTTCCGTGGTCCCGACGGGCGCGTGCTGACGCGCAGCCTGATGCTCGACGGTCTCGCCTTCGACGAGAGCCAGCTGCTGCAGCGCCGCGGCCTCGGCCCGGGGCGTCATCACGGCTTCGGTCTGTTCATCCCGCACAAGGCGGTGAAGTAAGGGCGCTCGCCGGGGTACACTGTGATCGCCGCACGCGGGTAGGGGTCCACCGGCCGCGGCGTCAACGCTCAGCCCGGATGGACCCGGGGCGACAGATGGACATCGAGCTCGAACAGGTTCGCAACGAGATGCGCCAGGGCTTCGACCGCGTGATGGCGAAGCTCGAGCAGGACTACGTGGCCGGGGAATCCGGCGCGCTGCTGATTGCGGTCGAGATGTGCCTGATGCACGCCGCGAGCTGGGGTACCGCGCCTCCGGAGTGGGTGGTCAAGGCGTACTCCGAGAAGCTCTGGCGCTTCATGAACCACGAGAGCGGCTCGCTCGACGAGGCGTTCGACACCGCCGCCGCGCGGCCCTGGCGGCGCCAGCCCTGAAACCGCTTCAGTGCAGCGCGGCGCCCTCGGCCTGTGCCGCGATCGCGACCGCATTCTGCGCCTCGTCCTGACGCCACGTCTCGAGTAACGCGCCGGCCACCGCAGGCCAGTGGCGGGCACCCGCAGAGACGGTCCGCTCCAGCGTCGCGAAATCGTCCACGCTGCAGCTCGCCAGGCGCGGGAACAGTGCCTTGCGCGGGCCGTCGAGGCTGGCCAGGTAAAAGGCCAGGGCGGCACGGTCACCGAGCTCGAGCAGCCTCGGCAGCGTCACCAGGCAGTCGGCGAGGTGATCGCGGACGGCGCGCGCGTAGGCCTCGCCCTTCGAGCGCCCGAGCGCGAGCAGCATCCGCTCCCAGTCGGGGCCCAGTCGTTCGCCGGCGCGCGCCTCGCCGAGTTCATGCAGGACCACGGTCTCGATCTCGTGTTCGGTCATGCGCTCCAGCGCGGCGTCGGAATCGTCATCGAAGCCGTAGGCGTCGAGCAGGGCGCCGAGCCGTGGATCGCGCTGGCGCCATTGCCACGCCTCGATGCGTTCCCATAACACCCGGCGCAGCGATTCGCGGCGAACCGTGATGGTGCCGTCGCGCAGCATCGCCGGCGGCGCGGTGAGATCCCGCGCGTGCTCGTCGGCGACCACGATCACCTCCAGGCCCTCGCGTTGCCCGGCGCTGAGCAGCGTGCCGAGGAAGAAGAGCGGTTTGCCGCCGGCGCCGAGACCGCTGCCGTAGACCAGCCCGTGGGGGCGCAGGCGGGTGTTGATCGCCGTCTCGTCGAACGGTGCGATGCGCTCGCGGTAGACCGGCAGCGGTGCGTAGGCGGCCTCGGCGAGGTCGTCCCAGAGTTCCTCGCGTTCGCTCAGCCAGCTGCCTACCGCGTCGCGCGGCAGTGTCTCGGTCAGCGGTATGCCGTGTTCCCAGCGGAAGTACTCGCGCATTTTCAGCAGGTAGATGCACAGGCTGTAGTCGCCGGCATGCCGCGCGTCGGAGATGTGGCAGTTGCACTGCACCGCGTGGCGCAGGCTCGCGAAGGCGCGGTCCTGGTCGGGGTCTGCGGCGTGGGCGCTGCGTTCGCTCATGGCTCTACGATAGCGGATCGGTCCGGGGCCTCGCTAGAATGGACGCCTGCACGGGGCGGCCGGTTCCCGGCGCGCACGAAATGGAGGACGCATGGCACGGGGAGTCAAGGCCCGCTGGCACAAGGATCGACCGCGGACCGCCGAGGAGAACGGCAGCGTGCTCGCTGCGGTCGGCTACAAGGGCGCGATCCAGTCGATCCAACGGTTGCTCGGGGCCGACTTCGCGCTCGAGAGCGACGCGCGCCGCTTCAGCATCCTCGCCGAGTTGCTCGCATTCCAGGTGCAGATGGCCGACCGCCTGGCTTACCTGCAGGTCGATGAGATCAACCGGCGCCGGCTGATCAACGCCATGGGGCAGCATCTCGCGCGGCTCTATGACGAGAACCGCCACGAAATGGAGATCCGCGAGACCGCGAGCGATCCCGAGGCGCGGCGGCGGTTCATCGAAGCCCTCAACGGGTGCCTGGTCGAATACGCCGAGCTGGCGTTCGAGGAGGACGGCAAACCCGGCTACAGCGCGTTGCGCTACTTCGCCGCGCGCCTGGCCGACATCGTCCAGCCCGAGGACAAGCGCTGGATGGTCGAGTCGATCGTCGACGTCGAGGCACCGCGCGTGGTCGACAACCTGCTCAAGGGGTGGCGACTGCTCTACCCACGCGAGGCGACTGCCGACGAAGGTCCGAGCCGCTCCTGAGATCACCCTGGAAAGCAGAAGCCCCGGCCGGGGCCGGGGCTTCGTGTCGGATTGCGGGCCTGGCTCAGTCGTCGCCTGAGAACGCGGCGAGCAGGTGCAGCAGGCTCGTGAACAGGTTGTAGAGACTGACGTAGAGCGTGGTGGTGGCGAGGATGTAGTTCGTTTCGCCGCCGTTCACGATCTGGCTGGTCTGGAAGAGAATCAGCCCGGACATCAGCACTACGAACATTGCCGAAACCGCCAGCGACAGGCCCGGCATGCTGAAGATCATCGCCGCGATGCCGGCCACGAAGGCCACCAGGATGCCCGCGAACAGGAACCCGGCCATGAAGGAGAAATCCTTGCGCGTGGTCAGCGCGTAACCGGACAGGGCGAGGAAGATCACGCCGGTGCCGCCGAGTGCGGTCATGACGATCTCCGGACCCTTCGGCAGTGACAGGTAGAAACTGAGCAGCGGCCCGAGTCCGAAGCCGAGCAGGCCGGTGAAGGCGAATACGACGCCTAGGCCGGCGGCGGAGTTGGCGGTGCGCGGCAGCACGAACCAGAGCAGCGCCAGCGCGCCGAGCGAGCAGAACATGCTGACGCCGGGCGAGACCTGGATGACCATCGCCAGGCCGGCCATCGCCGCGCTGAAGACCAGCGTCATCGCCAGCAGGGTGTAGGTGTTCCGGATGAGCTTGTTGGTCGCGACGGTACCGAGGGCCGAGCCCTGCACCGCGTTGTCATAGGTCGCCATGTTTAGCGCAACTCCTTGTTAACCAATCAGATGACACTCGCGCATATCGTTTCCTGAGACAGTGCGCGAGCAGCAGAGTTCAAGGATACCCGAACGGCTGCCACACGCAACCGCGGGCGTCCAGAACACCTTACAGAAGTTATTGAAATGGATAGGGGATTCCCCACAACTGCGAGGGGCCCTTGCGGACCCCCCGTCCCGGCTGCCACCGGTGCCAACCGAGGGTTACTCGACTGCCACCACGTGACGGTCACAGGTCAGTTTCAGGTCTTCGGCAGACTGGGCCTCGGTGGCGTCGAAGTCAGGGCAGTCGCCCCGGCCCGCCATGGCCTCTGCCTGGGCCTCCGTCACAGTGGGGATCGGCTCCGGGTAGTTGCCATCATCACCGATCGCGACACCGCTGAAGAGCGCCGCCGCAAGACCTGCCAGCAGCATCTTCTTCGTACGTGTCATGACGTTTGCCTCCTTGCAGAAGATGGATTCTCCTGCACCTTTACTACAGCACATAAGTTCCAATTAAACCAGTTGCTAATATTCTATAAGACATTGAATATATGAATAAATAACTGATAACTATGATCCTGATATGTAACTTTGATGATGTTCCAAGCCAATCGGATGAGCACCTGGTCGCCAAGCGTTTTGGACCCTTGTGAGGAAACGCCAGAAGTCACCGGGAACGGATGTCGAAGGCATCAGCCAAGAAACGGTATGATGCGCGGCAGCGATTCTTGGAGAGGTGGCTGAGTGGTCGAAAGCGGCGGTCTTGAAAACCGTTGTGGGGCAACCCACCGGGGGTTCGAATCCCTCCCTCTCCGCCAATCTTGGAAAGGCCACCGCGTGTGGCCTTTCGCATGATTGGGCGAGGTGGACGGCTTCGATAAAATCCCTCCGGGTTGAACATTGCCACGCAGTGGTGGCGGACGGTCCAGAAGGGGTAGTGCATCTTCGTCCTGCCGGGCAGGCTCATCGAGCAAGCCTCAGGCCGACTACCATGGGTTCATGACCATCGTGGAGAGGCTGCCATGCGTCGCGAGATCACCGTCTTCATCCGAGATCCCGACGACCACACCCAGGGTCGCCTGAAGGAACTGGTGACCTCCTGCGGGGCGTCGGTGGTCGAGATCAGCATCGAACCGGACAGCTACAGGTACACCCCCCACCGGATAACGCTGGAGGGCGATGAGGAGAGTCTTCAGTACGTCGCCGACCTGTTCCTCGACATGGAGGCGGCGCCCGACCTGCACGTCGGACAGGTCAGTCTCTGGGACGGGGTGTAGGGGAAGAGGTCTCGCCCGTCATCGGTAGCACCAGCGGTGAGGTGGCCGTGAAG
>CBDTVS010000181.1:0-4645 GCA_965364245.1 uncultured Gammaproteobacteria bacterium
CACAGCAAGGTGTCGAGGCGCTCGGCCAGGGCCATGTCAGCGACATGCAGGTGCGCCCGCTGCCCGGCGTCGTAGGCCTTCTGCGCCAGTCGGCAGACGATGCCGAGGCGGTCCTCGCGCGCCTTCTCGACGATGTAGAAGTCGACGCGCGTCACGGCCGCTCAGCCGCCGGCGCGGTCGATGAGGTACTGGACCAGCATCGGCACCGGGCGCCCGGTGCCGCCCTTGTGGTGGCCGCCGCGCCACGCGACGCCGGCGATGTCGAGGTGTGCCCAGCGCAGCTTGCTGGTGAAGCGTGACAGGAAGCAGGCGGCGGTGATGGTGCCGGCCTCGCGCCCGCCGATGTTGGCCATGTCCGCGAAGTTGCTCTTGAGCTGATCCTGGTATTCGTCCCACAGCGGCAGCTGCCAGGCGCGGTCGCCGCTCGCGGTGCCGGCCTCGAGCAGCTGGTCGACCAGCCGCGCGTCGTTGCCGAGCAGGCCTGCAGCCTGGCTGCCGAGCGCGATGACACAGGCCCCGGTCAGCGTCGCGATGTCGATCACCGCGCTTGGCGCATAGCGCTCGGCGTAGGTCAGCGCATCGCACAGGATCAGCCGTCCCTCGGCGTCGGTGTTGAGCACCTCGATGGTCTGCCCGGACATGCTGGTGACGACGTCGCCGGGCTTGTTGGCCGCGCCGTCGGGCAGGTTCTCGCAGCTCGGCACCAGGCCGACGACGTTGAGCGGCAGCTTCAGGTCGATGCACGCGCGCAGCGCGCCGAACACGCTGGCCGCGCCGCACATGTCGAACTTCATCTCGTCCATGGCCGCGGCCGGCTTGATGCTGATGCCGCCGGAATCGAAGGTGATGCCCTTGCCGACCAGCACGTGCGGCGCCTTCGTTTTGGCGGCCCCGCGGTACTCGATGGCGATCAGTTTCGGTGGTTGCCGGCTGCCGCGGGCAACCGAGAGCAGCGCGCCCATGCCGAGCTTTTCCATGTCGGCCTGTTCGAGCACCGTGACCCTGACGTTGCGATGGCCCTTCTTGAGCTCGCGCGCGGTGTCCGCCAGGTGGCTCGGGGTGCAGATGTTGCCGGGCAGGTTGCCGAGGTCGCGGGCCAGCTCGACCCCGGCGGCGATTGCGCGTCCCACTGCGATCGCCTTGTCGGCGGCCGGGAGGCCGCGGCGGCTGGCCACCGCGAGACCGAGGGAGGCGAGGCGTGACGCGGGCCGGTCGTCGCCGCTCTTGAGTTGGTCGAAGCGGTAGCGCGCCGCGCCGACGCACTCGACCGCGGTGCGCACGCGCCAGGCACTGTCGCGCCCGGCCACGTTGAGTTCGGTCAGGAAACAGGTCGCGTCGCGCGCGCCGCTGCCCTCGAGGGCATCGGCCATCGCGGTCAGCGCCTTGCGGTAGTCGCTCTCGCGGGTCTCGCGTTTCGGTCCGCAACCGACCAGCAGCACCCGCTCGGCGGTCACCCCGGTCAGGCCATGCAGCATCGTGACCCGCCCCGGCTTGCCGCTGGCGTCCCCGCGACGCAGCAGGCGCGTGATGCTGCCGCCGCTCGCCTTGTCGATCTGGGCCGCGGCGCCGGACAGGCCGCGTGGCTCGTGCACGCCGACCACCGCGCAGCCCGTGCGCATGGTGTGGGCGGTACCGCTCTTGGGGGCGAATTTCATGGTCTCTCCTGAATGGTGCGGGGCGGGTGTCGTCGATTCCCCGTATGGCGTAGGCTACGGCGGCAACGGGCCGCGATGCTCGCCCAAGTCTAACGGAATCGCCGCCGCTGGCCAGCCGGTCCGAGGCGCGCACTGAGTCATGCCGCAACTGCTGACCCGCCATATCGTCACCGAGAGCTACCGCCTGCTGGCGGCGGTCTGCGGCATCCTGGTGCTGGTCTACCTGAGCAACCAGCTCGCCCGCTACCTGGCCGAGATCGCCGAGGGGCGGCTCGCCGGTGACCTGCTGCTGTCGCTGCTGCTGCTCAAGATGGCCTCGGTGCTGGTGCTGCTGCTGCCCGCGGCCTTCTTCCTGTCGCTGCTGCTCGGCCTCGGGCGGATGTACAGCGACAGCGAGATGGTGGCGCTGGCCGCGTGCGGCTACGGCCCAGGCCAGGTGCTGCGCACGGCACTGCTCGCGGCGCTGCCGGTCGCCGCGCTGACCGCGCTGCTCGCGCTGTTCGTCGGTCCGCGCACCGCTGACCTCGCCGACGACGTGCTGATCCAGGCGCGCGGGCGTGCGCTGGTCAGCGCCATCGTGCCGGGTCGCTTCAGCGAGGTCGGTGACGGCGCGGTCTACCACGTGCAGACGGTCGACGATTCCGGTGAGATGCACGGCATCTTCGCCCGCCTGCAGCGGCCCGACGGCACGGTGGTGATCAACGCCGACCGCGCGCGCCTGCAGTTCGACCCGCTGCGGGGACGGCGTGACCTGGTGCTCGAGGAGGGCACCCGCTACGACGGTGCGCCCGGGCGTCGCGACTACCGGGTGTTTTCCTTCGAGCGTTACCTGCTGCGCCTGCCGGACCTCAAGGGCAGCACGATCCGCAAGGCCGATGCGCTGCCCACCGCGACCCTGCTGGCCTCCGACGAGCCGCGGCACCGTGCCGAACTGCACTGGCGTCTGGCGTTGCCGATATCGGTGCTGGTGCTCGCGCTGCTCGCGGTGCCGGTCAGCCACAGCCAGCCGCGCCAGGGGCGTTACGCACGGTTGCTGCTCGCGCTGCTCGTCTACGTGGTGTATGTCAACCTGCTCGGTGCCGGGCGTACGCTGCTCGGTGGCGGCGAACTCGCGCCGTGGCTCGGTCTCTGGTGGGCGCACCTGCCGCCGCTGTTGCTCGCCTGGTGGCTGCTGCGGCGCCAGCTCGGCCTGCCGTTCTGGCCCCGCCGTGGCGTCGCGGCGTGAGCACGATGCGCACCCTGGATCGCTACCTGGCGCGTGAGGTGCTCAAGGCCTCGCTGCTCGCGGTGCTGGCGTTGACCGCACTGGACGCCTTCTTCGGCCTGATCGTCGAGTTCGAGGACATCGGCCGCCACCGCTATGGCCTCGCCGACGCCTTCGCCTACGTCGGCATGACCCTGCCGCGCCGGGTGATGGAGGTGCTGCCGACCGCGGCGCTGATCGGCAGCCTGCTCGGTCTCGGTGGCATGGCCGCGCGCAGCGAACTGGTGGCGGTCCGCGCGGCCGGCGTCTCGGTCGGGCGTATCGCCTGGGGGGTATCCAAGGCGGGCCTGGTGCTGGTGATCGCCGCGGCGCTGCTCGGTGAGCTGGTCGCCCCGTGGTCGGAGACGCTGGCCACCAACCTGCGCACCACCGCGCAGCGTGACGTCGACGCGACCCATGCCAGCCAGGGTGTCTGGTTGCGCGACGGGTCGGACTACGTGCACATCGGCTACGTCTACCCCGATGGCGAGTTGGTCAACGTGTCGCTCTACGCCTTCGACGCCTCGCGGCGCCTGACCGAGTCGGCCAGCGCGCGTCGTGCCACGTTCGGCGAGGGTCACTGGACGCTGCACGATGCGACCCGCAGCAGGCTCGCAGCCGACGGCGTGGTCAGCGACCAGCAGGCGCGGATCGAGCGCCCGACGCTGCTCGACCCGGAGCTGGTGCAGGTGGTGATGCTCAAGCCGGAGAACCTGACCGCGAGCGCGCTGAGCCGCTACGTGGCCTACGTCGAGTCGCTCGGCGAGGACCCGCGCCGCTACCGGCAGGCGTTCTGGGCCAAGCTGGCCGCGCCGCTGCAGGGCCTGGTGATGCTGCTCGTCGGCCTGCCGTTCGCGTTCGGTTCGGCGCGCAACACGCCGCTCGGCAAGCGGCTGGTAATCGGCATCGTCGTCGGCCTGCTGTTCCTGCTCGTCTCGCGGTTGTTCAGCCAGGCGGGCCACGCCTTCGACCTGCAACCGGCGGTCGCCGCGCTGCTGCCGTCGTTGCTGTTCCTCGCGGTCGCCGGGGCGGCGCTTAGGCGCGTGCGCTGAGGCGCGTTGCCGACCGGCGGCGTGCGGTCTACGCTCGATCGGTGCGAACCAGGTGGGTGCCGGTGAGCCGGTCGTGCCAGGTGCGCCGTTCGCGATCGAACAGCGCGGTCCAGAAGCCCGCGCCGAGACAGGCCCACGAGAGCAGCGCGACCAGGCAGCGCAGCAGCGCGGTTCCGAGGCGTACCGGGCCGCCGTCGTCGGCGACCAGGCGGATGCACCACGCACGCATGCCGAGGGTCTGGCCGCCGCGGGACCAGAATCCCGCGAAGAACAGGCAGCCGAGCGAGAGCAGTACGCCGCGCAGCACCGGGTGACCGGGGGGCAGCGCACTGCCGGCGAGGCTGATCACCAGCCAGGTGGCGAAGAAGAAGATCGCGAACAGCGCCATGCTGTCGTAGAAGATCGCCATGCAGCGGCGCGGCAGGCCGACCCGGGAGGCGGGCGGGGCGGGGGCGTCTGGCATCGCAGCATGGTAGCAGAGGCGCGGGAGGCGTCTTGTTGAATAAATATTAGAATATGCTAATATTCGGCTCATTACGCGACCGTCCCGGAGCGGGACGTACGAGGGAGATCGAACCATGCGGCGAGGCGTGATGCTGGCGGCGGCGCTCTGTTGGCTGCCCCATACCGGCTGGGCGGCGGAACTCCAGACCGTCGAGGTGGAGCAGCGTGACCTGCCACGCGTGCGCCTGTTC
>CBDTVS010000182.1:0-4640 GCA_965364245.1 uncultured Gammaproteobacteria bacterium
CGTCGTAGAAGTCGAACTGCGACGGCTGCGGCACCACCGCCTCGACGCCTGCCGAGGCGCCGAAGCTCAGCCCGCCGGCCGGTACGCCACCGATGCCGCCGGGCTCGACGGTCAGCGTCACGTCACCGAGCGTACCCTCCTCGTGGGCCACCGCGGCGACCCCCTCGGGCATGCCGATGCCGAGGTTGACCACCGCGCCGGGCTTCAGCAACCGCGCGGCGCGGCGCGCGATCACCTTGCGCTCGCTCAGCGGCAGGCGCGGGATACCGCCCTCGGCGTCGCCAGCCCCGCCGACGTAGAGCGGGTTGAACGGCTCGGCGAAGGTCTGCGCGTGGTGCTGCGGCGTCGACACGACGACGTGGTCGACCAGGATGCCGGGGATCTGCACCATCTGCGGATGGAGGTCGTTCCGATCGATCACTTCCTCCACCTGCACGATCACCTTGCCGCCGCTGTTGTGCACCGCCTGGGCGATCGCCAGGCCGTCGATCGACAGCGCCTCGCGCTCCATGGTGACGTTGCCACGCGCGTCGGCACGGGTGCCGCGCAGGAACGCGGCGTGGATCGGGAACGCCTTGTAGAAGAGGTACTCGCGCCCGTCGACCTCCATGACCCGGACCAGCTCCTCGGTGGTCCGCGCGTTGAGCTTCCCGCCGCCGTGGCGCGGATCGACGAAGGTGTGCAGGCCGACGTGGGTCAGCGTGCCCGGACGCCCAGCGGCGACGTCGCGGTAGAGGTGACTGATGACGCCCTGCGGCAGGTTGTAGGCCTCGATCTTGCCCTCGAGCGCGAGGCGACCGATCTTCGGCACCAGCCCCCAGTGGCCGCCGACCACGCGCCGCACCATGCCCTCGTGGCCAAAGGTGTTGAGACCACGCTCCTTGCCATCGCCCTGCCCGGCCGCGTAGACCAGCGTCAGGTCGCGCGGCGTGCCGCTGTCGAGGAAGCGCTTCTCCAGCGCCAGCGTCAGCGCCTCGGGGATGCCGGTGCCGACAAAACCACCCATCGCGATGGTCGCGCCATCGGCTACCAGCGCCACCGCCTCGGTGGCCGTAAGCAACTTCGATGCGGGCATGCTCACCTCCGTCCGCGAAGCGCCAAGGTTCGCCCCGCGCCGCTGCGGGGCCCGGATCCGGCTCAGCGGCCGATCGGCACCAACAGCACCGGCACCGTCGCGCGCTGGGTTACCTCGCGCGCGGTCGAGCCGATCAGCAGTTCGCCGATCGCGCTGTGGCCGTGGCTGCCGAGCACCACCAGGCTCGCCTGCTGCTCCGCGGCGTACTCGAGGATCGCCGTCGCCGGGCGCCCCTCGAGGAAGGCGATCGGGACCGCCGCATCGGCGGCTCGTGCGGCGCCTTCTCGAGCCGCGCACGCCCCTCGCGCTGCAGCTGCTGGCGCTGGTCGTCGTGCAGGTACTCCTCCATGCGTGCGTGCATGAAGGTCTGGATCGACTCCAGCACCGTGGCGACGACGAGCCTGGCGCCGTGGCAGTGCGCCATCTCGACGGCCGCGGCGAGGACCGCCTCGCTGTGCTCGCTGGCATCGACCGCGCAGACGATCTTGGTGAACTTGGGACGCATCGGGCGGGACTCCTCGTGGGTCAGTTGGCCGGACGCGGACGGGCCGCGCGGTCGACCAAGTCTAGGATCGAGCGGTAGGGGATGCCGCCATGGCGCGACAGGCCGATCTCGCAGGTGCGGCTGGTTGAGACGCCGGAGGTGGCGCCGTCAAGGCCGGCCGGCAGGTGCGCGAGCGCCGCGGCGTTGAGTTCGGGGAAGTCGAAACCGCGGTCGCCGGCGAAGCCGCAGCACCCGACGTGCTCGGGAACGACGACGTTCTCGGCGCAGAGCTCGGCGAGGGCCACGGTGCGCTGCTCGAGGCCGAGCTTGCGGCCGCTGCAGGTGACGTGCACCGCGACGGTCTCCGGCACCGGGCGCAGCTCGACCGCCGGCAACACGTAGCGCTCGACGAACTCGACCGGTTCGAACATCGCGACCCGCTCGCCGAATTGCTCCTGCATGTGGAACAGGCACGGGCTGGTGTCGAACAGCACCGGGTCGTGGCCGCCACGCGTGACGTCGAGCAGCGCCTCGAGCAGCTCGCGCCCCTTGCGCCGCGCCTCGTCGAACTGGCCCTTGCTGTGGAACGCCATGCCGCAGCAGAGACCGTCGAGCCCCTCCGGCAGCACCACGTCGTAGCCGGCCTTCTCGAGCAGGCGCAGCACGGTTTCCGGCAACGACGCGGCGCCGCCGTCGCTGACCGCGGGGCCGAGCGTGCGGCTGCCGCAGCTCGGCAGGTAGACGACGCGTGGCCGGCCCCCGGTGGCCTCGGGTCGCGCGTGGCATCCAGCGGTCCCATTCCGGCATCCGGCCGCCGCTGATCTTGCGCAACCCGCGGGTCAGCGCACCGAGTGCGGTATCGCCGGTGACCGCACGGGTCGCGGATGCCGCTCGCAGGCCGAGGCGCGCCAACCCGGTCACGCCGGAGAAGTGCTCACCGAGCCAGCGCGCGCGGCCGGCGTGCTGGCGACCGGCACGGTGGCGCAGTGCGCGGGTCAGGTCGCCGGTGTTGATGCCGACCGGGCAAGCCGTGGAACAGAGCCCGTCGGCGGCGCAGGTGTCGATGCCCTGGTACTGGTAGGCGTCGTTCAGCACGGCACGCAGCGGGTCGTCCGGCGCCTCGCGTCCGAGCCGCGCCAGCTCGCGCCACGCGGTGATGCGCTGGCGCGGGGTCAGGGTCAGCTCGCGCGACGGGCAGTGCGGCTCGCAGAAACCGCACTCGATGCACTTGTCGACGATCGGGTCGGCAGCCGGCAGCGGCTTGAGGTTCTCGAGGTGGACGTGCGGGTTGGCGTTGAGGATCACGCCCGGATTGAGCAGCCCCTCCGGATCGAACAGCGCCTTGATCCGCTGCATCAGCGCGTAGGCGTCGCTGCCCCACTCCATCTCGACGAACGGCGCCATGTTGCGCCCGGTGCTGTGCTCGGCCTTCAGCGAGCCGTCGTAACGTCCGACCACCAGCTCGGCGAGCTCGTCCATCAGCCCGGCGTAGCGCGCGACCTCGGCGGCGTCGCCGAAATCCTGGGTGAAGACGAAATGCAGGTTGCCCTCGAGCGCGTGGCCGAACAGGATCGCCTCGTCATAGCGGTATTTCGCGAACAGCTGCTGCAGCTCGCGCACCGCGGCGCTGAGACGCTCGATCGGGAACGCGACGTCCTCGATGATCACCGTGGTGCCGGCCTCGCGTACCGCGCCGACCGCCGGGAACATCCCCTTGCGGATGTTCCAGAGCGCCTGGAACTCCTCCGGCTTGGCGGTGAACGCGACCGGTTGCACCGTGGCGAAACGCTCGAGCACCCGCTCGACCTCGAGCTGGTGCGCATCGCGCTCGGCGGCGTCGGCGCCACGCACCTCGATCAGCAGCGCGGTGACCTCGGGGTCGAAGCCCTTGAGGTCGACATGCAGCCCCGGCTGCGCCTCGACCGAGCGCAGCCCGGCGCGGTCGATCAGCTCGACCGCCGAGACCGGCGTCGGCTTCAGCGCGGTGACCGCATCGCAGGCGGTCTCGATGTCCGGGAAGAAGACCAGCGCGCTCGCCTTGTGCGGGTGCTCGGGCACCGTGCGGTAGGTGATCTCGGCGATGAAGCCGAGCGTGCCCTCGGAACCGATCAGCAGGTGCTGCAGGATCTCGAACGGGTCGTCGAAGTCGACCAGCGCGTTGAGGCTGTAGCCGGTGGTGTTCTTGATCTTGAACTTGTGACGGATGCGCTCGACCAGCGCCGGGTTGGCGCGCACCGCGTCGGCGAGCCCGACGAGGCCGTCGAGCAGCGCGCCGTGACTGGCGCGGAACGCCGCGCGGCTCACCGCGTCAGCGGTGTCGAGCAGCGTGCCGTCGGCCAGCACCACGCGCATCGCGACCAGGGTCTGGTAGCTGTTCTGGGCGGTGCCGCAGCACATGCCGCTGGCGTTGTTGGCGGCGATGCCGCCGATCATGCAGGCGTTGATCGACGCCGGGTCGGGACCGATCTTGCGCTGGTACGGCGCCAGGACGCGGTTGGCGTGGGCGCCGATGATGCCCGGCTGCAGACTGATGGTCTCCGCCCCCGCGCCGAGACGGTGGCCACGCCAGCCGGGGCCGAGCTTGACCAGCACCGAGTCGCTGATCGCCTGCCCCGAGAGGCTGGTGCCGGCGGCGCGGAAGGTGAACGGGATGCCGCGCGCGTGGCAGGCACGCACCACGGTGGTCAGTTCCGCCTCGTCGTCGACGATCACCACCAGCTGCGGCACCAGCCGGTAGAAGCTCGCGTCGGTGCCGTAGGCGAGGCGCCGCAGCGGATCGACCACCAGCTTCGTCTCGGGCAGCGTGCGGCGCAGCTCGTCGTAGAGCTTCTCGACGGCGATGGAACGCTCGGGGATGCTCATGGCTACCTCAGTCGGTCAGCAGCACGACGAGCTGTTTCGGGCCGTGCACGCCGTAGACCAGGGTCTGCTCGATGTCGGCGGTCTTCGACGGCCCGGAGATCAGCAGCACGTTGGTCGGCATGCCGGCGGCCAGGCCGTGGCGGCGCAGCATCTCGAGCAGCGTGTCGGCGAAGTCGGCACGCGACAGCACCACGAAATGGACCGGCGGGACCAGCGACA
>CBDTVS010000183.1:0-4638 GCA_965364245.1 uncultured Gammaproteobacteria bacterium
TTCGAGGGGCTGAAGCTGTGGCACGCCTTCTACGAGCGCGGCGTGCCGATCATCCTGGGAGAGCATGTGACGCTGGACGCGGGTACCGGCGCGGTGCACACGGCGCCGGGTCACGGTCTCGAGGACTACATGGTGGGCGCCCGGTACGATCTGCCGGTCGACAATCCGGTAGGACCGGACGGTCGTTTCTTGCCCGGAACGCCCCTGTTCGCGGGCGAGCATGTGTTCACCGCCAACGAGCGGGTGATCGAGGTGCTGAAGGCCAAGGGAAACCTGGTGCAGGAGTCGCGGGTGGCCCACAGCTACCCGCACTGCTGGCGCCACAAGACGCCGATCATCTTCCGTGCCACGCCGCAGTGGTTCATCTCGATGGACGGCCACGGCCTGCGCGCCACCGCGCTGCAGGCGATCACCGAGGTCAGCTGGCACCCGGAGTGGGGCCAGGCGCGCATCGACGGCATGGTGCGCAACCGTCCCGACTGGTGCATCTCGCGCCAGCGCAGCTGGGGCATCCCGATCACGCTGTTCGTGCACCGCGAGACCGACGAGCCGCACCCGCGCACGCTGGAGCTGGTCGAGGAGGTGGCGCAACGCGTCGAGCAGGGCGGCATCGACGCCTGGTTCGAGCTGGACCCGGCCGAGCTGCTCGGCGACGAGGCGACCGATTACCGCAAGGTCGGCGACACCATGGACGTCTGGTTCGACTCCGGCACCACGCACTTCAGCGTGCTCGGCCGGCGTGCGGAGCTGACCTTCCCGGCCGATCTCTACCTCGAGGGCTCCGACCAGCACCGCGGCTGGTTCCAGTCGTCGCTGCTCGCGTCGGTCGGCATGCACGGCACGGCGCCCTACAGGGCGGTGCTGACCCACGGCTTCACGGTCGACGCGCAGGGCCGCAAGATGTCGAAGTCGCTCGGCAACGTGGTCGCGCCGCAGCAGGTGATGAACAAGCTCGGCGCCGACATCCTGCGCCTGTGGGTCGCGGCCACCGATTACCGCAACGAGATGAGCGTCTCCGACGAGATCCTCAAGCGCATGGCCGACGCCTACCGCAGGATCCGCAACACCTCGCGCTTCCTGCTCTCGAATCTCGCCGGATTCGACCCGGCGCGTGACGCCGTCGACCCGGCCGAGATGGTGGAGCTCGACCGCTGGGCGCTGCAGCGCGCCCGCGACCTGCAGGCGGATATCGTGCGCGCCTACCAGACCTTCGAGTTCCACCAGATCTACCAGAAGGTGCACAACTTCTGCAGCGTCGACATGGGCGCGTTCTACCTCGACATCATCAAGGACCGGCAGTACACGGCGCAGGCCGACGGGCTGGCGCGGCGCTCGGCGCAGACCGCGATGTATCACATTGTTGAGGCGCTGTGCCGCTGGCTCGCGCCGGTGCTGAGCTTCACCGCCGACGAGATCTGGGAGCACATCCCCGGCAAGCGTGACGCGTCGGTGTTCCTCGCCACCTGGTACGAGCTGCCCGAGGCGCTGCCGGCCGCCGAGGTGGCGCCGTTCATGGCGCGCTGGAAGTCGCTCGCCGCGCTACGCGACGCGGTCAACGACCACCTCGAGGCGGCGCGCCAGGCCGGCACCATTGGCGGCTCGCTGGATGCCGAGGTGAGGCTCCACGCGCGTCTCGACGGTGACGCCGACCGGGCTCGCCACGCGGAACTGGCCGCGCTCGGCGACGAGCTGCGCTTTGCGCTGATCACCTCGGGCGCCGCGCTCGCGACCGTCGACGCCGATGCGGCGTTGCCCGCAGGCGCCGCCGAGCTGGCCTGGAGCGATGCCGACGGCGCGACGCACCGCTGGGCTGTCGAGGTCGCGCGCTCGGCGCATGCCAAGTGCCCGCGCTGCTGGCACCACCGCGACGACGTCGGCAGCGACGCGGACCACCCCGAGCTGTGCGGGCGCTGCGTCAGCAACGCCTTCGGTGCCGGCGAAACGCGCCGCCACGCCTGAGCGCACGACAATGCACGGCTTCCCCGCGCGTCTCGGGCTGGCGCTGCTGCTGCTGGCCCTGGACCAGGCGACCAAGCTGTGGGCGGCGGGCGCGCTCGACTACGGCATGCCGGTCGAGGTGCTGCCGTTCTTCAACCTGACGCTGGTCCACAACACCGGCGCGGCGTTCAGCTTTCTCGCCGACGCCGGCGGCTGGCAGCGGATCTTCTTCGTCGTGCTGAGCGGCGTGGTCAGCGCGGTGCTGGTCGCCTGGCTCTGGCGTCTGCCACGCGAAGCGCGCCTGCTCGGTGTCGCGCTGGCGCTGGTGCTCGGTGGCGCCGTCGGCAACCTCGTCGACCGCGTCGCCTACGGCTATGTGATCGACTTCCTCGATTTCCACGCTGGCGGCTGGCACTGGCCGGCGTTCAACATCGCCGACAGCGCGATCAGCTGCGGCGTGGTGCTGCTGCTGGTCGACGGCCTGTTCGGCGGACGGCCACAGCGGTAGACGCAGGGGCATGGATCTCGCGGCCGTCACGTCGGCTTTCGTGCTGCTGTTCCTCGCCGAGCTGGGCGACAAGACTCAGCTGATGACCATGACCCTGGCACACCGCTACCCGGTGCGCCCGGTGGTGGCCGGCGTGTTCAGCGCCTTCCTGGTGCTCAACCTGCTGGCGATCCTGGTGGGCGCCGCGCTCTACCATTACGTGCCGACCGAGGCGGTGCTGATCGCCGCGGGGTTGCTGTTCCTGTTCTTCGCCTGGCGTTCGTGGCGCGAGGCGGACGGGGAGGACGAGGAGGGGGACGAGGCCGTCGATGGCCGTGGCGCGTTCATCACCAGCTTCACGCTGATCTTCGTCGCCGAGCTCGGCGACAAGACCCAGCTCGCGCTGATCGCGCTGGCCGCGGGCAGCGGCGCGGTCTGGTCGGTGTTCGTCGGCGGCACGCTGGCGCTGTGGGCGGTGTCGGCGATCGGCATCGCGGTCGGCACCACGCTGCTGCGACGCCTGCCGCGTCACTGGATGCACCGGGCCGCAGCGGGCCTGTTCGCGCTGTTCGGTATCCTCGCGCTGGGCCAGGTGCTGCTCGGTTTCGTCTAGTCCTCGGGCCGCTCCGGATCGCGCGCGTAGCGCGCCTCGGTCGCGTAGTAGTCGTCGAAGCCGACCGTACGCTTGAGCTCCTCGAACTCGACCCGACCTTCAGCGGGCGGCAGTCCGTCGCGCAGCGCAGCGAGCGCCTGCTGCATCGCGTGCACCGCGCTGCTCAGCAGCGTCAGCGGGTAAGCAGCGATGCGGTAACCGAGCTCGCCGAGCTCGGTGGCCGGCAGCACCGGCGTCCGGCCGCCCTCGACCATGTTGGCCATCTGCACGCCGGGCACCTCGCGACAGACGGTGCGCATCTCCTCGACCGTCTGCGGGGCCTCGACGAACAGGATGTCGGCGCCGAGTTCCGCGAAGCGCTGCGCGCGGGCGATCGCCTCGCCGAGGCCGTGGCCGTGGCGCGCGTCGGTGCGCGCCAGGATCAGGATGTCGGCCTCCTCGGCACGCGCATCGACCGCGGCGCGGATCCGGTCGAACGCCTCCTCGCGGCCGACCACCGCCTTGCCGCGGGTGTGTCCGCAGCGCTTGGGCGCCACCTGGTCCTCGATCATCACCGCGGCGAAGCCGGCGCGCGCGTAGCCGGCCACGGTGCGGCGCACGTTCATCGCGTTGCCGTAGCCGGTGTCGCCGTCGCCGAGCACCGGCAGGCGCACCGCGTCGCAGATGCGGCGGCCCTGGTCGAGCATCTCGCCGTAGGAGATCAGCCCGGTGTCGGGCGCGCCGAGCTGGGTCGCCGAGACCGCGAAACCGCTCATGAAGGTCAGCTCGAAGCCGGCTGCCTCGATCAGGCGCGCCGAGAGCGCGTCGTAGCAGCAGGGCATGATGTGCAGGCCGGGGCGGGCCAGCAGGGCGCGCAGGCGGTCGGGGGCGGTGCTCATCGGCCAGCCTCGCCCGGCCCGCCGCAGGCGTCCCAGTGCCCGGATTCCCAGAACCGTGCGTAGCGCGCCAGCCAGGGCTCGAGATCGAGGCCCTGCGCGGCGACCCAGGCGTCGTCGTAGCAGCTGTCGAGGTAGCGGTTGCCGGCATCGCAGATCAGCGTCGCGATGGCGCCCTCGCGACCGGCCCCGGCCATCTCCGCCGCCAGTTCGACGACGCCGTGCAGGTTGGTGCCGGTCGACGGCCCGTAGCGATGGCCGAGCACCTGCTCTAGGAAGCGTGCGCCGGCGACCGACGAGGCGTCGGGCACGCGCAGCATGCGATCGACCACCTGCGGGATGAACGACGGCTCGACGCGCGGCCGCCCGATGCCCTCGATGCGCGACGGGTTCGCGCAGGTCAGGTCGGCATCGCCGCCATGCCAGAAGTCGAAGAACACCGAGTCTTCCGGGTCGACCACGCAGATCCGGGTCGGGTGGCCCCGGTAGCGGGCGTAGCGACCGAGGGTGGCCGAGGTGCCGCCGGTGCCGGCACCGCAGACGATCCATTCGGGTGCCGGGTGCGGCTCGCGGGCCATCTGCGCGAACATCGATTCGGCGATGTTGTTGTTGCCGCGCCAGTCGGTGACCCGCTCGGCGTAGGTGAACTGGTCCATGTAGTGTCCGCCGGTCTCCTCGGCGAGCCGGGCGGACTCCTGGTAGATCCGGCGGCCGTCGTCGACGAA
>CBDTVS010000184.1:0-4637 GCA_965364245.1 uncultured Gammaproteobacteria bacterium
GGTCAGGCCGTATTTCAGGCAGTGCACGCCACCGGCGTTCTCGGCGACGTTGCCGCCGATCGAGCAGACGATCTGCGACGACGGGTCGGGCGCGTAGTAGAGGCCGTGCGGCTTCGCCGCCTCGCTGATCGCCAGGTTGCGCACCCCGGGCTGGACCCTGGCGGTGCGGTTCGCCGGGTCGATGGCGAGGATGCGGTTGAGCTTCGCCAGGCTCAGCACCACGCCGTCGGGGTGCGGCAGGGCGCCACCGGAGAGGCTGGTGCCGGAACCGCGCGCGACCACCGGCGCGCCGTGTTCGCGGCATACGGCGAGCGCCGCGGCGACCTGGTCGGTATCGGCCGGCAGCGCGACGGCGAGCGGCAGCTGGCGGTAGGCCGAGAGGCCGTCGCACTCGTAGGGGCGCAGCTGCTCGGGTCGGTCGAGCACCGCGTCGGCCGGCAGCGCGGCGCGCAGCGCGGCGACCAGTGCCGCGCGATCGACCTTGCGTCTGTCGTGGTTGGTCTCGCTCATGGGTGCCAGGAAACCGTCACGCGGCCCCGAGATTGCGGAAGGGTCAGCCTAGGCGATGGTGCGGGTCCTGCCAAGCGGCACCGGTCAAGCGAGCGGCAGTTCGAGCGGGCCCTCGTCCAGCGCGGCGATCTGTTCGCGCAGCGCCAGCACCTGCTCCTGCCAGTAGCGCTGGCCGCCGAACCAGGGGAACGCGAGCGGGAAGGCCGGGTCGTTCCAGCGTCGCGCGATCCACGCCGCGTGGTGCAGCAGGCGCAGGCTGCGCAGCGCCTCGACCAGGTGCAGCTCGCGCAGGTCGAAGTCGTGGAAGCGACGATAGCCCTCGAGGATCTCCCCGAGTTGGGCGCCCATCGCCAGCCGATCGCCGCTGAGCAGCATCCAGAGATCCTGGATCGCCGGTCCGGTGAGGCAGTCGTCGAGGTCGACGACGTGCACGCCGTCGTCGGTCCACAGCAGGTTGCCGGCGTGGCAGTCGCCGTGGATGCGGATCGTGCGCAGGTTGCCGGCGCGGGCGTAAGCGTCCGCGACACGCGCGAGGAGGTCCCCGGCGACGCTGCGGTAGGCGTCGACGAGGTCGTCGGGGATGAAACCGCCATCGAGCAGCGTGGCCAGCGACGCGTGCCCATGGTGTTCCAGGGTCAGCGCCGGACGCGCGGTGAACGGGCGGGTCGCGCCGCAGGCGTGCAGGCGCCCGAGCAGCCGTCCGAGCAGGCGGCGACGGTCGGCGTCGTCGAGGTCGACCAGCCGACCGCCACGCCGCGGAAACAGGGCGAAGCGCCAGCCCGCGTGGGTTGAGAGCGTCGCGCCATCGGGATCGACCAGCGGCGGCACCACCGGCAGCTCATGCGCAGCCAGCTCGGCGGTGAAGGCGTGCTCTTCGAGGATCGCCGCATCGCGCCAGCGGTCGGGACGGTAGAACTTGGCGACCAGCGGCGCGGCGTCGTCGAGGCCGATCTGGTAGACGCGGTTCTCGTAGCTGTTGAGCGCCAGCAGCTGGCCGCTCGCGCGGCGCCCGGTGGCCTCGACCGCATCCAGGATCACCTCCGGGGTCAGGCCCGCGAACGGGGTCTCGGTCGGCTCCATGGTGGGTGTGCGGGGTCACTGGCGGCGGGGCAGGGACGGTTACTCTCGCACGCGCAGGTGACCTGCCTCAAGCGGAATGTCTGGGTGTCGGGGTGACACTGGTCTAAGCTAGCTGGACGGGATGCCTCGCCGCGTTCCGTCGTGCCGGCCCTTCGCGAACGGCCTGGCACCTCCTCCCCGCGTACGACCCGAGGTTCACGATGGCCGACATGCACGACAACGACCCCCAGGAGACCCAGGAGTGGCTCGAGGCACTCGACGCCGTCATCGAGGTCGAGGGCCCGGAACGGGCACGCTTCCTGCTCGAGCAGCTGGTCGACAAGACCCGGCGCGCGGGCGCGCAGCTGCCGATCTCGAACAGCACCGCCTACGTCAACACCATTCCACCGCACCTCGAGGAGCGCAGTCCTGGCGACGCTGCTGTCGAGTGGCGTCTGCGCACCATCATCCGCTGGAACGCGCTGGCGATGGTGGTGCGCGCCAATCGGGAGGACGGCGATCTCGGTGGCCACATCTCCAGCTTCGCCTCGGCGGCGACGCTCTACGACGTCGGTTTCAACCACTTCTTCCACGCACCGACCGTCGATCATGGCGGTGACCTGGTGTTCATCCAGGGGCACTCGGCGCCCGGGGTCTACGCCCGCGCCTTCATGGAAGGGCGCATCAGCCAGCAGAAGCTCGACGGTTTCCGCCGCGAGGTGAGCGCCGATGGCCTCAGTTCCTACCCGCACCCCTGGCTGATGCCCGATTTCTGGCAGTTCCCGACGGTGTCGATGGGGCTCGGTCCGATCCAGGCGATCTACCAGGCGCGCTTCATGAAGTACGTTCACGACCGTGGCCTGGCCAGCAGCACCGGGCGCAAGGTGTGGGCGTTCCTCGGCGACGGCGAGACCGACGAGCCGGAGTCCCTCGGCGCGATCTCGCTGGCCGGCCGCGAGAAGCTCGACAACCTGGTGTTCGTCGTCAACTGCAACCTGCAGCGTCTCGACGGCCCGGTGCGCGGCAACGGCAAGATCATCCAGGAACTCGAGAGCGTGTTCCGCGGCGCCGGCTGGAACGTCATCAAGGTGGTCTGGGGCAGCTACTGGGATCCGCTGCTGGCCAAGGACAAGGACGGCCTGCTGCAGCGGCGCATGATGGAGGCGGTCGACGGCGAGTACCAGAACTACAAGGCCAAGGATGGCGCCTTCGTGCGCGAACACTTCTTCGGCAAGTACCCCGAACTCAAGGCGATGGTCGCGAACATGTCCGACGAGGACATCTGGCGCCTCAACCGCGGCGGTCACGATCCGCACAAGGTCTACGCCGCCTACGCCGCGGCGATGAAGAGCAACGGCCAGCCGACGGTGATCCTGGCCAAGACGGTCAAGGGTTACGGCATGGGTGCGGCCGGCGAGGCGCAGAACATCACCCACCAGCAGAAGAAGCTTGGCGACGAGGCCCTGCTGGCGTTTCGCGATCGCTTCCAGTTGCCGCTCGACGACGACGAAGTGCGCGAGGCGAAGTACATCACCCTCGATCCCGAGAGCGAGGAGGCAAAGTACCTCAAGGCGCGGCGTGAGGCGCTCGGCGGACCGCTGCCGGTGCGCAAGAACCTGGCCACGCCGCTGGAGCTCCCCACGCTGGACGTCTTCGACGTGCTGCTCAAGGGCAGCGGCGACCGCGAGATGTCGACCACCATGGCCTTCGTGCGCGCGCTGACCGCGCTGGTGCGGGACAAGAAGATCGGCAAGTACATCGTGCCGATCGTGCCCGACGAGGCGCGCACCTTCGGCATGGAGGGCATGTTCCGCCAGCTGGGCATCTATTCGTCGGCCGGGCAGCTCTACGAGCCGCAGGACCGCGACCAGATCATGTACTACCGCGAGGACAAGGCCGGGCAGATCCTCGAGGAGGGCATCAACGAGGCCGGCGCGATGTCGTCGTGGATGGCGGCGGCGACCGCCTACAGCTGCCACGGTGTCAACACCGTGCCGTTCTACGTCTTCTACTCGATGTTCGGTTTCCAGCGCATCGGCGACCTCGCCTGGGCGGCCGGCGACATGCAGGCGCGTGGTTTCCTGATCGGCGGGACCGCCGGGCGCACCACCCTCAACGGCGAGGGGCTGCAGCACCAGGACGGTCATAGTCATTTACTGGCCTCGACCATCCCCAACTGCGTCGCCTACGACCCCTGCTTCGGCCACGAACTGGCGGTGATCATCCACGAGGGCATGCGACGCATGGTCCGTGAGCAGGAGAGCGTCTTCTACTACATCACCGTGATGAACGAGAACTACGCCCATCCCGCGATGCCCGAGGGCTGCGAGGAGGGGATTCTCCGCGGCATGTACCTGTTGCAGCCTTCGTCGGGCAGCGGGCCGCGCGTGCAGCTGTTCGGTTCGGGCACGATCCTGCGCGAGGTGCTGGCCGCTGCCGAGATGCTGCGTCTCGACTGGGGCGTCGCCGCCGATGTCTGGAGCGTGACCAGCTTCAGTGAACTGCGCCGTGACGGCCTCGACGTGCAGCGCTGGAACCTGTTGCACCCGGACAGCGAACCGCGCACGGCGTTCATCGAGCAGTGCCTCGCAGACCGCAAGGGGCCGGTGGTCGCCTCGACGGATTACATGAAGCTGCATGCCGACCAGGTGCGGCCCTGGGTGCGCGGTCGCTACACCGTGCTCGGCACCGACGGTTTCGGTCGCTCGGACTCGCGCCGCGCGCTGCGCCGCTTCTTCGAGGTCGATCGCCACTACGTGACCGTGGCCGCACTGCGCGCACTCGCCGAGGAGGGCGAGGTGCCGCGTGACAAGGTGCAGGAGGCGATCACCAAATACGGTATCGATGCCGACGCACCGAACCCGGTCACGGTCTGAGCGCGGAGGGCACGAGCATGGCGAAGCTGGAAGAGATCCGCGTTCCGGACATCGGCGACTTCGCCGAGGTCGAGGTGATCGAGGTGCTGGTCGGCGTGGGCGACACGGTGAGCGAGGAGCAGTCGCTGATCACGCTCGAGTCGGACAAGGCGAGCATGGAGGTGCCGTCACCACGCGCGGGCAAGATCACCG
>CBDTVS010000185.1:0-4634 GCA_965364245.1 uncultured Gammaproteobacteria bacterium
GCCCGTCGTTCATCACGTACACCCGGTCCACCATGCGGCGCACGATGCCGAGGTCATGGGTGATCAGCAGCAGCGCCATGCCGAGTCGCTGCTGCAGGTCCTTCAGCAGCGCCAGCACCTGCGCCTGGATGGTCACGTCCAGCGCGGTCGTGGGCTCGTCGGCGATCAGCAGGTCGGGCTCGTTGGCGAGCGCCATCGCGATCATCACCCGCTGGCGCTGCCCGCCCGAGAGCTGGTGCGGGTAGGCGTCGAGGCGCGAGCGGGCATTGCGGATCCCGACCAGGTCGAGCAGCTCCAGCACCCGCTCGCGGGCGGCGGCGCCCTGCAGTCCGCGGTGCAGCGCCAGCACCTCCGCGACCTGCCTCTCGATGGTGTGCAGCGGGTTCAGCGAGGTCATCGGCTCCTGGAAGATCATGCCGACCCGGTCGCCGCGAATCGCGCGCAGCCGCGCCGCCGGCGCGCCGATCATCTCGCTGCCGCCGAGGCGCACCGACCCGCCCGGATGGTGCGCGTGAGGGTAGGGCAGCAGCTGCAGCACCGAGAGCGCGGTCACCGACTTGCCGGAGCCGCTCTCGCCGACCAGGGCCACGCTCTCGCCGGCGGCCAGGTCCAGGCTCACGCCGCGCACCGCCTTCACCTCGGCGTCGCCGCGTCCGAAGCTCACGTCCAGGTCGCGCACGCGCAGCAGCGCCTCGCCGCCGCCGTGAGCCGCGCGGGCGGTGCCGTCGCCGGGGTGATGGTGCTCGTTCAACAGGGTCGACTCCCGCCGTTCATCCGCCGAAGGTCTTGCGCGGGTCGAAGGCGTCGCGCACCGCCTCGCCGATGAAGATCAGCAGGCTGAGCATCACCGCCAGCACGGCGAACGCGGTCAGGCCGAGCCACGGGGCCTGCAGGTTGTTCTTGCCCTGGTTGAGCAGTTCGCCGAGCGACGGCGAACCGGGCGGCAGGCCGAAGCCGAGGAAGTCGAGCGAGGTCAGCGTGGTGATCGAGCCGTTGAGGATGAACGGCATGAAGGTCAGCGTCGCGACCATCGCGTTGGGCAGCAGGTGGCGGAACATGATGGTGGTGTTGCCGACGCCGAGAGCCTGCGCCGCACGCACGTAGTCGAAGTTGCGCGCGCGCAGGAACTCCGCGCGCACCACGCCGACCAGCGCCATCCACGAGAACAGCAGCATCAAGCCGAGCAGCCACCAGAAGTTCGGCTCGACGACGCTGGCCAGGATGATCAACAGGTAGAGCTGCGGCAAGCCCGACCAGATCTCGATGAAACGCTGGAACAGCAGGTCGGTCCAGCCACCGAAATAGCCCTGCACGGCGCCGGCAACGACCCCGATCACCGAACTGAACAGCGTCAGCGTCAGGCCGAACAGCACCGAGATGCGAAAGCCGTAGATCAGCCGCGCGACGACGTCGCGACCCTGGTCGTCGGTCCCGAGCCAGTTGATTGTCGACGGCGGCGCCGGGGCGGGAACGGTCAACTCGAAGTTGATGCTGTCGTACTTGAACGGGATCAGCGGCCAGACGATCCAGCCCTGCGACTCGATCAGCTCGCGCACCTCCGGATCCTTGTACTCCGCCTCGGTGGGCAGGAAGCCGCCGAACTCGGTTTCCGGGTAGGCCTTGAAGACCGGCGCGTAGAGCCCACCGTCGTAGTAGACGAGGATGGGCCGGTCGTTGGCAATCAGCTCGGCGAACAGCGAGGCGATGAACAGCACCAGGAACAGCCACAGCGACCACCAGCCGCGACGGTTGGCGCGGAAGTTGGCGAGGCGGCGCTGGTTGAGGGGGCTGAGGGTCACGCTGCCCCTCGCTCTCGTGGGTCGGACTTCAGTCCGACAGATTTACCGCCCATATGGGTATTTGCTTGTCGGGCTAAAGCCCGACCCACAGCGACCCTGCTCGGTATGGCCACCGCCCTACCCCTCCCGCTTCTCGAAGTCGATGCGCGGGTCGATCGCCACGTACATCAGGTCGCCGACCAGGTTGAGCAGCAGCCCGACCAGCGTGAAGAAGTAGAGCGTGCCGAACATCACCGGGTAGTCGCGGTTGATCGCCGCCTCGAAGCCGAGCAGCCCGAGGCCGTCGAGCGAGAAGATGATCTCGGTCAGCAGCGCACCGGTGAACAGGATGCCGATGAACGCGCTCGGGAACCCGGCGATAACGATCAGCATGGCGTTGCGGAACACGTGGCCGAACAGCACACGCCGCTCGGTCAGCCCCTTGGCACGTGCGGTCGTCACGTACTGCTTGTTGATCTCGTCGAGGAAGGAGTTCTTGGTCAGCATCGTCAGCCCGGCGAAACCGCCGATCACCATCGACACCACCGGCAGCGTGATGTGCCAGAAGTAGTCGGCGATGCGTGACGGCCAGTCGAGCGTCGCCCAGTCCTCGGAGACCAGACCGCGCAGCGGGAACCAGTCGAAGTAGCGCCCGCCGGAGAACAGCACGATCAGCAGGATCGCGAACAGGAAGCCCGGGATGGCGTTGCCGACGATCACCACCACGCTGGTGCCGGCGTCGAAGCGCGAACCGTCACGCACCGCCTTGGCGATGCCGAGCGGGATCGAGATCAGGTAGACCAGCAGCGTGGTCCACAGGCCGAGCGAGATCGACACCGGCATCTTGTCGAGCACCAGGTCGATCACCGCGCGGTCGCGGAAGAAGCTGTCACCGAAGTCGAAGCGGGCGTAGTTGCCCAGCATCAGCAGGAAGCGCTCGTGGGCCGGCTTGTCGAAACCGAACTGCTTCTCGAGCTGGGCGATGAATTCGGGATCCAGCCCCTGGGCGCCGCGGTAGCTGCCGACCGGCTGGCTGCCGGACGCCGCACCGGCCTGGCCGGGCTGGCGTGCCTGGGTGCCGCGCGTCTCGCTGCCGGCGTCGCCACCGACGCGCGCGGTGGCCTCGACGTCGAGGCCCTGGATCTGCGCCAGGATCTGCTCGACCGGCCCGCCCGGGGCGGCCTGCACGATCACGAAGTTGAGCAGCATGATGCCGATCAGCGTCGGCACGATCAGCAGCAGGCGGCGGACGACGTAGGCGCCCACGCGCTCAGACCCTCCCTGTCACGCCGTGCAGCGGCACCGGCTCAGCGTGCCACCGACTTGACGCGACCGCGCAGGCGCGCCTCGCGCTCGGGGTCAACCCACCAGGCGCCGAACTGGACGCCGGCAGTCGGGGTGATCTCCGGGCGGCCGAACTTGTCCCAGAACAGCACCCGGTCGTAGTCGATGTGCCAGTGCGGCACGACGTAGAAACCCCACTGCAGCACGCGGTCCAGGGCGCGGCAGGCGGTGACCAGCTCCTCGCGGGTCTGCGCGCCGATCAGCTTCTCGATCAGCGCGTCGGCCGCAGGGTCCTCGATGCCGGCGAAGTTACGGCTGCCGTTCTGGGCCGCGGCCGCCGCGCCCCAGAAATTGAGCTGCTCGTTGCCCGGCGACTGCGACAGCCCCCAGCGGAACACGATCATGTCGTAGTCGAAGGTCTCGAGACGCTTGATGTACTGCGCGGTGTCGACGGTACGCACCCGTGCGGTGATGCCGAGGCGCTCTAGGTTCTGTTTGTAGGGCAGCGTGATGCGCTCGAACAGCGGGCTCACCAGCAGGATCTCGAACTCGAACGGCCGGCCGGTCTCGGCGTGGACCAGCTGCTTGTTGGCCTCGACCTTCCAGCCAGCCTCGGTGAGCAGCTCGTAGGCGCGGCGCAGGTTGTCGCGAATGCGCCCGTCGCCGGTGGTCACCGGCGGGTTGTACTCGGTGGTGAAAACCTCGGGCGGCAAGCGGTCGCGGTGCGGCTCGAGCAGCGCCAGCTCGTCCGCGCCGGGCAGGCCGGTGGCGGCCATGTCGGAGTTGTCGAAGTAGCTGCGAGTGCGCTTGTACTGACCGTAGAAGAGCGTCTGATTGGAACGTTCGAAGTCGAATGCCCAACCGAGCGCCTCGCGCACCCGGCGATCCCTGAACTGCTCGCGACGCGTGTTGATCACGTAGCCCTGCATGCCCTGAGGCAGGCCGTTCTCGAAGCGCATCTTGTTGAGCAGGCCCTGCTCGACCTCGGGCATGTCGTAGGCGGTCGCCCAGTGCTTCGAGGAGTTCTCCTCGCGGTAGTCGAACTCGCCCGCCTTGAACGCCTCGATCACCACCGTGGTGTCGCGATAGTAGTCGTAGCGCAGGCTGCCGAAGTTGTGGCGCCCAACGTTGACCGGCAGATCGCGACCCCAGTAGTCGGGATCGCGCCGGTAGACGATGAAGCGACCGGCCTCCAGGCTGTCGATGCGATAGGGCCCGCTGCCGAGTGGCGGCTCCAGCGTGGTCCTGCCGAACTCGCGCTCCGCCCAGTAGTGCTTCGGCAGGATCGCCTGTTCGCCGACGATCAGCGGCAACTCGCGGTTGCCGGTGTTGGCGAACGTGAAGCGCACGCGGCGCGGGTCGAGCGCCTCGATCGAGGCGATGTCGCGGTAGTAGAAGCGGATCTGCGGCTCGCCCTCGCGCCGCACCAGGTCGAAGGTGAAGACCACGTCCTCCGCGGTGACCGGGCGGCCGTCGTGCCAGCGCGCCTCGGGGCGCAACGTGAACTCGATCCACGAGCGGTCCTCGGCGAGCTCCATCGACTCGGCGAGCAGGCCGTAACGGGAGAACGGC
>CBDTVS010000186.1:0-4626 GCA_965364245.1 uncultured Gammaproteobacteria bacterium
ATTCCCTTCATGGTGAAACTGCCGGGGCAGCGTGAGCAGCGCCGCGTCGCGCAGACTGTGAGCCTGTGCGACGTCCTCCCGACCATGCTGGAGGCGCTGGGGCAACCGGTACCGCCGGGGCGGCCGCTGCGGGTGGCGCGGCGTTGCCAACCTCGACCCGGCGCAGGCGCCGGTCGATGTCGAGGTAGAGGTCGCGCTGGCGCTGCTTGATCACCTCGAGGTCGCGGCCGTGCAGCTCGACGTCGCCACGCAGCTTCTGGAGTTCGGACGGCAACTGCTCGAGCCGGGTCGCCATCTCGACCAGCGCACCGCTGTCGAGCAGCCGCTCGACACGCGCCAGGCGGCCCTCGACGGTGGTGGGCCGCACGGCCGGCGCCGGGCTCCCGCCCGGGCCGACCACCGGCGGCAGCGACTGCTGGGCCACGGCGCCGCTGGCGCCGAACGCCAGCAGCAGGGCCAGGAAGCGCTCGCGTCTGCGCATCGGTACCTCCGTCAACGCGGGTAGACGAGCTCGACGCGGCGGTTCTGCCACCAGGCGCTCTCGTCGTGGCCGAGGGCGGCGGGCCGCTCCTCGCCATAGCTGACGGTGTCGAGCTGACTGGCGGCGGCGCCGTTGAGCACCATGATCCGCTCGACCGCCTGTCCACGGCGCTCGCCGAGGCCGAGGTTGTACTCGCGCGAACCACGCTCGTCGGCGTGGCCCTCGAGGCGGATGCGCAGCCCGGCATTCTCGGCCAGGAAGGCCGCGTGCGCGGCGAGCAGTTCCATGCTCTCCGGCTTGACCGTGCTGCTGTCGAAGTCGAAGTAGATCACCTGGTTCGACAGGATGTTGGACGGATCGTCGAGCACCTTCAGGACCGCGTCGCCGCCCGGCTGCATGCCGCTGGCCTGCGCGCTGCCCTGGTCACCGGCGCTGCCGGACGCACCACCGGACGTGACCTCGGCGCCCTCACCCTCCTGGGTATCACCCATGGAACTGCAGGCTGACAGCAGGGCCAGCCCGGCGGCCGCGGCGAGAATGCGTAATGCGTGGTTCATGTCGAACTCCTCCTGGGGGTTACTTGCGGAACGGGGACCAAGCGGGGTCGCGCACATCGCCTTCCTGGAGCAGGAGGCGCTGGCGCACCCGGCCGTCGACCGAGACCGCGGCGAGGACGCCGCGGTCGTGGCCGGCCGTGGCGTAGATGATCATGCTGCCATTGGGAGCGAAGCTCGGCGACTCGTCGAGCGCGCCGTCGGTCAGCAGCTGCAGGAGACCGGTCTCGATCTCCAGCACGCCGATAGAGTAGCGGTTGTTCTCACCGTGCACCAGCGTCAGCCACTTGCCGTCGGGCGAGAACGAGGCGCGTGTGTTGTAGCGCCCCTCGAAGGTGACACGCTGCGGGTCGCCGCCGCCGGCCGCGACGCGGTAGATCTGCGGCCCGCCGCCCCGATCCGAGGTGAACACCAGCGTGCGCCCGTCGGGGGCCCAGCACGGCTCGGTGTCGATTGCCGGGTTCTCGGTCAACCGGCGCAGCTGTCCACTGGAGAGCTCGAAGACGTAGATGTCGGGGTTGCCGCCACGCGACGACGTCAGTGCCAGGCGCGTGCCGTCCGGCGACCACGCCGGGGCGCTGCTGCTGGCGCCGGCCGGCAGCAGGCGGCGGCGCTGGCCGCTCAGCGTGTCCTGCACGTAGATCTCCGGGCGACCCTCCTCGAAGCTGACGTAGGCGAGGCGGTTGCCGTCGGGCGACCAGGCCGGCGAGATGATCGGGCGGTTGGAGTTGAGCACCGTCTGCGCACCGAAGCCGTCGGCATCGGCGATCTGCAGCTGGTAGTTCTCGCGCCCGCCCGGGCGGCTGGCGACGACGTAGGCGACGCGCGTGGTGAACGCGCCGCGCTCACCGGTCAGCGCCTCGTAGATCAGGTCGCTGATCTGGTGCGCGGTGCGCCGCAGGCCGGTGGGGGTGGTCGGGATGCTGTAGCCGATCAGCTGCTCGCCGCGGAACACGTCGAACAGCTGGAACTGCACCTCGAGGTTGCCGTTGCCGCGGTCCTGCACCTGGCCGACCACCAGCCCCTCGGTGCCGAGGATGCGCCAGTCGCGGAAGCGCACCTCGCTGCCCTGGTGCGGGCGCGCGAGCATGTCCTTCTCCGGCAGCGGCTTGAAACGCCCGCTGCGCGCGAGGTCGTTGGTGACGATCTCGGCGACGTTCCCGGGCGGCAGCGCGGTCTGGCCGGTCCAGCCGAACGGCACGATGGCGATCGGCAGCGCGCCCTCGGCGCCCTGGGTGATCTCGATGGTCAGGATCGCCGCGGCGTCGCGGGCGAACAGCAGCGCGACGAGCAACAGCGAACGGGTCAGCAGGCGGGAAATCATGCGTCGGTCAGCCCTCGGGTCGGAACAGGAACTGGAATTCACGGAAGAAGCGATTGTAGATGGTCACGTCGGACGGCACCGGCAGCGGCGAGGCCTTCTTGACCGCGGCCTCGGCGGAACGGTCGAACAGCGGGTTGCCGCTCGAGCGCACGATACGCGCCTCGAGCACCTCGCCGAACGGGTCGAGCCTGACCATCAGCGTGCACTGCAGCCCTTCCGGCAGCCCCGCGGGACGTAGCCAGCTGCGCTCGACGCGATCGCGGATCAGGGCCTGGTAGCGCACCGCCGTCGACTGTGCGACGCGGTCCGCCTCGGCGGCCTGGCGCGCGGATTCGGCCGCGATCTCGCGCTGGCGCTGCGCGGTCTCCTCGGCACGCCGTTTGCGCTCCGCCTCGGCAGCCGCCTTCTTCTTGGCCGCCTCGGCCTTCTGCTTGGCCTCCAGGGCGGCGAGGCGCGCCTCCTCGTCGCGGCGCTTCTTCTCGGCCTCGACGAGGCGCTTCTTCTCGGCCGCCTCGCGGCGCTTCGCCTCGGCGGCCTTGGCGGCGCGCTCCTTCTCGATCTGCACGAGGCGCTGCTTCTCCGCCTCCTGCTGCTTCCTGACCTCGGCCAGGCGCTTCTGCTCGGCCTCCTCGCTGCGCTTCGCCTCGGCGGCCTTGGTCTCGCGTTCCTTTTCGATCTGCGCCAGGCGGCGTTTCTCGTTCTCCTGCTGCTGCTTGACCTCGGCGAGGCGTTTTTCCTCGCGCTCGCGGGTCTCGATCGCCTCCCGTTTCCTGCGCTCGCGCTCGGTCTCGGCGTCGCGGATCTTGTTCAGCTCCTTCTCGACCAGCGCCTGATCGACCGCAACCGCCTCGATCACCTCGGCGCGCGGCGCCGGGGTCGGGTTGCTGGTCCAGTCGAGCCCCACCGCGACCAGCGCGAACAGCGCGGCGTGGATCAGCAGCGCGTAGATAAGCGCCAGGGGATTGCGGCGGATCTCGGACCACATGTCGGGTTACCCGCCCTCCCCCTCGGGCGGCTCGGTGACCAGGCCGACGTTGGGCGCGCCGGCGGCCTGCAGCACCACCATCGCCTCGATCACCCGCCCGTAGTCGACCGCGCGGTCGCCGCGCACCATCACCGGGGTCTCCGGCTTGTGGCGCAGCACCGCGGCGACCCTGGCGAGCAGCGTCTCGAGCGCGACCGGCTCGGTCTCGCCAGTGCCGCCGACGTTGAGGTAGTAGCGGCCCGCGGCGTCTACGGTCAGCACCAGCGGCTCGAGCGCCTCCGGCGGCAGCGGCTCGGCGCTGGCGCGCGGCAGCTCGACCTTGACCCCCTGGCTGAGCAGCGGCGCGGTGATCATGAAGATCACCAGCAGCACCAGCATGACGTCGATGTAGGGCACGACGTTGATCTCGGACATCGGCCGGCGGCGGACGCGGGTTCTGGCCATGCTCGACTCCCGGCGCGGCTCAGGCGCCAGCCTGGCGCTGCAGCACCGCGGCGAACTCCTCGAGGAAGTTCTCGTAGCGGTTGCCCAGGCGCTCGGCGTCGTTGGCGAAGCGGTTGTAGGCGATGACCGCGGGGATCGCCGCGAACAGGCCCATCGCGGTCGCGACCAGCGCCTCGGCGATGCCCGGCGCGACCATGGCGATGGTCGCCTGCTGCACGTTTCCGAGGGCGCGGAAGGCGTTCATGATGCCCCACACGGTGCCGAACAGGCCGACGTAGGGGCTGGTCGAGCCGACCGTGGCGAGGAACGACAGGTGGTGCTCGAGATGGTCGTGCTCGCGCATCAGCGCGACGCGCATCGCGCGCTGCGCACCCTCGATGGTCGCCTGGCCGGCGCCGCCCTCCTTGCGCCGCAGCCGCGCGAACTCGCGGAAGCCGGCCTCGAAGATGCGCTCCATGCCGCTGGCCGCGTAGTCGTCGCGGCTCACCTCCTTGAACAGCGAGCCGAGCTCGGTGCCGGACCAGAAGCGCTGTTCGAAGGCGTCGGCGTCGCGCCGCGCCAGGCGCAGCACCTTGCCGCGGTGGAAGATCACGAACCACGACATGAACGAGACGAGCAGCAGGGCCAGCATCACCAGCTGGACGATCGGGCTGGCGCCGAGGAACAGGTGGATGATCGAGAGGTCGGTGGTCACCGGGCAATCTCCGCTACGAGGTCATCGGGAAGGGGGCGCGGCCGGAAGCCGTCGGCGTCGAGGCAGGCGACGCGCACGCGGCCGCGGCACAGCGGCTCGGTCTCGCCTTCGCGGGTCACCGCCTGGGCGAAGAGGAGGCTCGCC
>CBDTVS010000187.1:0-4624 GCA_965364245.1 uncultured Gammaproteobacteria bacterium
GCCAGCAGCGCGTTGGTCAACCCGGCGATGGCGTTCTGCTCGTGGATCACCAGCGGCAGCGCGAGCAGCCGGGCGGCGACCCCGCCTGGCCCGGCGACGAAGCCACCCATGCCGAGCACCGCGGCCGGCCGCCGCCGGCGCAGCGCGGCGAGCGCCAGCAGCAGCGCGATGATGAGCCGAAACGGGGCCAGCAGCCAGCCGAGCAGGCCGTTGCCACGCAGCCCGGCAACGCTGATCCAGTCGATCTCGATGCCGGCGCGCGGCACCAGTTCCGCCTCCAGCCCGCGTCGCGTCCCGAGCCAGCTGACCGCCAGGCCGCGTTCGCGCAGCCGCGCCGCGATCGCCAGCGCCGGGAAGACATGACCGCCGGTGCCGCCGGCCATGATGACGATGGTCGCGCTCATGCCCGCACCTCCGCCGGGTAGCGCACGCCGGCGTCGTCGAGGCGGCGGCCGAACTCCGGGCTCTCGCCCTCGTAAGCCACGCGCAGCAGCAGGGCGAGCGCCAGGCAGGTCACCAGCAGGCTGCTGCCCCCGTAACTGATCAGCGGCAGGGTCAGTCCCTTGGTCGGCAGCAGGCCCATGTTGACGCCGATGCTGATGAACACCTGCAGGCCGATCCAGATGCTCAGGCCGTAGGCGAGGTGGGCGGCGAACGCCTGGCCGGCGCGCTCGGCGCGGGCGCCGATCTGGAAGCCGCGCAGCAGCAGCAGCGCGTACAGGGTGATCACCACCAGCAACCCGACCATGCCGAGCTCCTCGGCGAGCACCGCGATGATGAAGTCGGTGTGCGCCTCGGGCAGGTAGGATAGTTTCTGCACGCTGGCGCCCAGGCCGACGCCGAACCAGTCGCCGCGACCGAAGGCGATCAGCGCCTGGGTCAGCTGGAAGCCGCTGTCGAACGGGTCGGCCCACGGATCGACGAAGGTCGTCAGGCGCTGCATGCGGTAGGGCGAGGTCATCACCAGCGTCGCGGCGAGGCCGGTAATCGCACCGCCAGCGAGCACGAACGGCACCAGGCGCACGCCGCCGAGAAACAGCATCGCGGTGGCGGTCGCCATGATCACCACGGTCGCACCGAAGTCGGGCTCCATCAGCAGCAGCACGCCGGCGAAGCCGAGCAGCACCATCGGTTTGACGAAGCCCCACAGCGAGCCCTGCACCTCGTGGGAACGTCGCACCAGGTAGCCGGCGACGAAGATGATCGCCAGCAGCTTCATGACCTCCGACGGCTGCAGCGTCATCACCCCGAGGTTGAGCCAGCGCATCGCGCCGTTGACCTCGCGGCCGATGCCCGGCACCAGCACCAGCGCGAGCATCAGGTAGCCGATCAGCAGCAGGCTGCCGCCGTGACGTTCCCAGAACGCGACCGGGGTGCGATAGACCGCCCAGCCGGCGGCGACCCCGAGCGCGGCATGGGCCAGCTGACGCCACAGGAAGTAGAGCGGCTCGCCCTGACGGCTGTCGGCCAGCGACATCGACGCCGAGGTCACCATCACCAGGCCGAGCCCGAGCAGCGCCATGGCCAGCCCGAGCAGCCAGAAATCGTGGCGCACCTCCGCCTGGCGCCGCAGCGGGTGGCTCGCGGCCTGGGCGTGCCAGCGGCTCACGCGTCGTGCTCCGCCGTTGCACCGAGCAGTTCGCGCACCGCCGTGGCGAAGCGTGCGCCGCGCTGCTCGAAGTCGCGGTAACGATCGAAGCTCGCGCAGGCCGGCGACAGCAGCACGTTGTCGCCGGGTACCGCGAGTTCCCGTGCCCGCACCACCGCGGCCTCCATGTCGACCGCGCGCTCGAGCGGCGCGACCGGGGCCAGGACCCGCTCCAGCGCGGTCACGTCGTCGCCGACCAGCAGCACCGCGCGCAGCTTGCCGGCCGCGGCCGCCCCCAGCGGCGCGTAATCGACCGGCTCGGGCTGCCCGCCGGCGATCAGCACCAGCGGACCCTCCAGGCCGCCCAACGCGGCGGCGGTGGCGCCGGGGTTGGTCGCCTTCGAGTCGTTGTACCAGCGCACGTCGTCGGCCTCGCCAACCCACTCGAGGCGGTGCGGCAGGCCACGGTAGGCGAGCAGCGCGTCGAGGCACGCCGCGCGCGGCAGCGCCAGCGCCTCGCCCAGCGCCAGCGCGGCCAGCGCGTTGGCGAGGTTATGGCGGCCGGGGATGCGCAGCGCGGCGGCCGGCAACATTGCCTCGCCACCCCGCGCGAGCCAGGGTGCAGCGTCACGCTCGACGACCCCGTACGCACCATCGTCCGGAGCGTCGAGACCGAAGGTCAGCGTCTCGCGCCCCGCGCGCGCCAGCGACATCACCGCCGGGTCATCGCGGTTGAGCACCATGACACCGTCGCCGTCGTAGATCCGCGCCTTGGTCGCGAGGTAATCGGCGAAATCGGCGTAGCGATCGAGGTGGTGCGGTGAGACGTTCAGCACCACGGCGGCGCTGGCGTTCAGCGAGCGGGTGGTCTCGAGCTGGTAGCTCGAGAGTTCGATGACGAAGAACTCCGGCGCCGGCGCATCGAGCAGGTCGAGCGCCGGGGTGCCGAGATTGCCGCCGACCAGCACCCGCCGCCCGGCCTGCGTGGCCATTTCGCCGAGCAGGGTCACGACGGTGCTCTTGCCGTTGGTGCCGGTCACCGCGGCGACCGGCGCCGCGGCGGCCTGCGCGAACAGCTCGATCTCGCCGACCACCGGGATCCCCGTGACGAGCGGCAGCAGGCGTCGGTCGACACCGGGGCTGAGCACCACGCGTCCGGCGTCGGCGAAGGCGTCGCCGGGGAAGCCCCCAAGCCGTGCCTCGACCTGCGGAAACTCCATGCGCAGCGCGGCGAGCATCGGTGGCGCATCGCGGCTGTCGCAGACCGTCACCTGCTCGCCACGCGCGACCAGGTGGCGCACGCACGCCAGCCCGGACTTGCCGAGGCCGACGACGAGGTTGTGACGGGTTGCGTTCATGTCAGCGGATCTTCAGCGTCGCCAATCCGACCAGCACCAGGATCACGGTGATGATCCAGAAACGGACGATCACGCGCGGCTCGGGCCAGCCCTTGAGTTCGAAGTGGTGGTGGAGCGGCGCCATGCGGAAGATGCGCCGCCCGGTCAGCTTGTACGAGGCGACCTGCAGGATCACCGAGACCGTCTCGACGACGAACACGCCACCCATGATCAGCAGCACCAGTTCCTGGCGCACCACCACGGCGACGATGCCGAGCGCGGCGCCGAGCGCCAGCGCCCCGACGTCACCCATGAACACCTGGGCCGGGTAGGCGTTGAACCACAGGAAGCCGAGCCCCGCGCCGACGATCGCACCGCAGAACACCACCACCTCGCCGACGCCCAGCAGGTAGGGGATCTGCAGGTAGCCGGCGAACTTCACATGCCCGGTGACGTAGACGAAGATGCCGAGCGCGCCGGCGACCATCACCGTCGGCAGGATCGCCAGGCCGTCGAGGCCGTCGGTCAGGTTGACCGCGTTGCTCGAGCCGACGATCACGAAGTAGACCAGCGGCACGAACAGCCAGCCGAGGTCGATCGCGACATCCTTGAAGAATGGCACGATCAGCTGGGTCTCCATCGGGCTGGCGGCGGTCTGCAGCAGGATCACCGCCGCGACGAGGCCGACCAGCGACTGCCAGAAGTACTTCCACCGCGCCGGCAGGCCGCGGCTGTCGCGCAGGACCAATTTCCTATAGTCGTCGACCCAGCCGATCAGGCCGAACAGCAGGGTCACGGTCAGCACCATCCAGACGTAGCGGTTGCCGAGGTCCGACCAGAGCAGCGTGCTGACGGCAATCGCCACGAGGATCAGCGCCCCGCCCATGGTCGGCGTGCCGGCCTTGGTCAGGTGGCTCTCGGGGCCGTCGTCGCGCACCGTCTGGCCGATCTGGTAATGGCTCAGGCGGCGGATCATCTCCGGGCCGACCAGGAAGCAGATCAGCAGCGCGGTGAGCACGCCGAGGATGGCGCGCAGGGTCAGGTACTGGAAGACGTTGAAGCCGCTGTTCCACTCCACGAGGTACTGGCTGAGGTGGTAGAGCATCAGGCCGACCCTCCCGTGGTGAGCGCCGCGACCACCCGCTCCATGTGCGCCGAACGCGAGCCCTTGACCAGCAGCGTGACCCCCGCACCGAGTTCGTCGCGCAGTGCGCCGACCAGCGATTCCTGGTCGACGAACGCCTGGCCCGCGTCGCCGAACGCCTCGGCGGCGCGTGCCGCCAGCGCGCCGACCGCGAGCAGCCGATCGATGCCCCGCGCCCGCGCCTGCTCACCGACCCAGGCGTGCCAGCGCGGGGCGTCGTCGCCGAGCTCACCCATGTCACCGACCGCCATCCAGCGCTTCCCGGGGCGGCTGGCGAGGAGTTCGATCGCCGCCGCGAAGGCGGTCGGATTGGCGTTGTAGGTGTCGTCGATGATCAGTGAACCGCCGGGGCCGGCAACCCCCTGCAGGCGGCCCGGGACCACCGGCGCGGCGGCGAGCCCGCTGCGTACCGCGTCGAGGTCGGCGCCGGCAACCAGCGTCGCGGCGGCCGCGGCCAGCGCGTTGGCAACGCTGTGGCGCCCGGCGAACGGCAGCGTGACTTCCACCGTGCCGAGCGGCGTGACCAGCGGGAAGCGCTGCCGGGGCTGCGCGCCG
>CBDTVS010000188.1:0-4591 GCA_965364245.1 uncultured Gammaproteobacteria bacterium
GTTTTCCGGCACCGCCGTACTCAGGAGTGGCGTGAGATGAACGCCTCGATGCGCGTCGCCAGCTGCACCGGCGTCTCCTGCATCGGGTAGTGGCCGGCGTTGGCGACGGTCTCGAGTTCGGCGTTGCTGTACCAGGCGAGGTAGGTCGTGGCCATTGCCTCGCGGGTGAAGGCGAGGTCGTGTTCCCCGAGCAGCACCAGCAGCGGCGTGGCGAACCCGGCCTCCTGCACCTCGGCGGCGAAGTCCTCCCTCGCCCACGCGTCGAGGTAGCCGGCGAAGGCTGCCTCGCTAGTGGTCTCGCGCGAGCGTCGCACCATGTGACGCAGCCATCGGGCGCTGTTGCGGTTGCCAGTGGTGAAGTCGAGGATCGCGTAGCGGTCGTCGTCGCTGGCGACGGCGCCCGAGAAGAGCGCCCACGTTTCGTCATCGAGCTGGCCACCGCAGGCCGGCACCGGATCGATGCCGATGGCCGAGCGCACCCGGCCGCGGGCATCGATGTCGAGCATCAGGCGCTGCATCGCCATGCCGCCCATCGAGTGGCCGACCAGGTGAAAGGTCTCCCAGCCGAGCTCGTCGATCAGCGCGAGGGCGTCGGCGGCGATCTCGCGCATGCTGTAGTCACCCTCGATCTCGCGTGACTTGCCGTAGCCGCGGTAGTCGACGAACGCGTAGGTGAAGCCATCGAGGTCGAGGCTGCGGAAGGTCGGCTCGAAGACCGTGTGGTCGCCGAACCAGCCGTGCAGGACCAGGACCTTGCGGCGCCCTGCGCCGACCAGGGTGTGACCGATGGTCATGCTGATCTCCTCCTGTCCGGCGTGGACCCGCCGGTATCTTGCGCGCCAGTCTAGTCGTTGTGTTGCGTATCGCGCGTCCCGGCGACCTGCGCGGCGACCGCGGCGCCACCCGCACCGCCCTCCGCTTGCAACCCGGACACGACGCCATCACGATCGATGGCGGCGCGATTCTGGCTCATCTTCCACTTGCCCTCGAGGCGCTCGACGACCAGTTCGAGGCCAACCACGGCGCGCAGCATCTTCTCAATGTAGTCAGGCGGGGCATCACTCACCGCCCACGGCTCCGGCCGCGACGCCTCGTGGACCTCGGTCAGCGCGGTCACGAGGTCGTGCAGCCAGGCCGGGTCGTCGATCGCCCGCAGGGTGCCGTGGGCGTGGACCACGGCGTAGTTCCAGGTCGGCACCACGCGCGGCTCGTCCCGCTTGGTCGGGTACCAGCCGGGGCTGACGTAGGCCTGCGGGCCGTGGAAGACCGCGAGCGCCGGGCAGCCGTCGCCGGCCTGGCGCCACAGCGGGTTGGCGCGCGCGACGTGACCGCGCAGCACGGCGTGCTCGCCGTCTGTGACCAGCAACAGCGGCAGGTGGCTGGCGGCCGGCACGCCGGCGTCCTGCGTAATCAGGGTCGCTAGCGGGTGCTCGCGCATCAGCGCGTGCATCCGCTGCGGATCGTCGACGTGGAAGGCGGTGGGGTTGTACATCGCCATGCTCCTTCGGGCCGTATACCGCGCGCTCCCCCATATTGGAGACAGACGCCTGACGGTGTAACCCTTACAATATCTGCGTCCGACGCTCTAGGCGAGGTTGACCGGTTCACCCGGCTCCTGCCTGCATCACGGTGCCGCGCCGCCTGGCGTGCGAACCGCCCGACGACAGAGTCAAGACGTGCCCAGCCGGGCCACGGCGAGTTGAAGCGTCGTGCCCGATTCGTGATCTATTTGGAAACCGCCACGACCGCCCGATGAACCGCGCCGACCTGTCCCTGCTGCTGAGTCGTGCGCAGCGCGCGATGTCCAAGCTGCTGCCGTTCCTTACCTGGACCGGCCGGGTCGACCGCGGCACGCTGCGTGCCGACCTGCAGGCGGGGCTGACCGGCGCCGCGGTGGTGCTTCCGCAGGGCGTTGCTTTCGCACTGATCGCCGGCCTGCCGCCGGTCTACGGGCTCTACGCGGCAATGGTGCCGCCGGTGATCGCCGGGCTGTTCGGCTCCTCGCTGCACCTGGTGTCGGGGCCGACCACGGCGCTGTCGATCGTGGTCTTCTCGACGCTCAGCCCACTGGCCGAACCGGGCAGCATGGAGTACGTGCAGCTGGCCCTGACGCTGGCGTTCCTCGCCGGCCTGGTGCAACTCGCACTTGGCCTCGCTCGCCTCGGCCTGCTGACCAACTTCGTCTCCCACTCGGTGGTGGTCGGCTTTACCGCGGGCGCGGCGATCCTGATCGCGACCAGCCAGCTGAAGAACTTCTTCGGCGTGCACATCCCGGCCGGCGAGTCGTTCCTGCACACCTGGGAGGATTTCCTCGTTCAGCTCGACGTCATCAACTGGCACGCCGTCGCGGTCGGCACCAGCGCCGTGGTGGTGACACTCGCGGTGATGCTGTGGCGGCGCACCTGGCCGGCGATGCTGATCGGCCTGGTGGTCGCCAGCCTGGTCTCCGTTGCGCTCGGCCCCGAGGCGCACCAGATCCGCCTGGTCGGCGAGCTGCCGCGCGAGCTGCCGCCGCTGTCGACGCCGTCGCTGACGCTGGGCAGCTTCAGCAAACTCAGCACCGGGGCGCTGGCGATCGCCATGCTCGGCCTGGTCGAGGCGGTCTCGATCGCGCGTGCCGTCGCACTGAAGAGTGGCCAGCGCATCGACGGCAACCAGGAGTTCATCGGCCAGGGGCTGGCCAACGTCGCCGGCAGCTTCTTCTCCGCCTACCCGTCATCCGGCTCGTTCACGCGCAGCGGCATCAACCACGCCGCCGGCGCACGCACCCCGCTCTCCGCGGTGTTCGCCGCGATCGCGCTGCTCGGCGTGCTGCTGGCGATCGCGCCGCTCGCGGCGTGGCTGCCGATCCCGGCGATGGCCGGCATCCTGTTCATCGTCGCCGCCCGCCTGATCGACCTGCACCACGTGCGCACCATCGCACGCACCAGCCACCGCGAGGCGGCGGTGCTCGGCACCACGTTCCTCGCCACGCTGTTCGTCGAACTCGAGTTTGCGATCTACCTCGGCGTGCTGCTGTCGCTGGTGCTCTACCTGCTGCGCACCGCGCGGCCCAACATCGTCACGCTGGTGCCCGATGCCGACGACCCGCTGCGCGCGATGCTGCCGGTCTCGTCGCGCCCGGAGTGCCCGCAGCTCAAGCTGATCCGTATCGATGGTTCGCTGTTCTTCGGCGCCGTCGATCACGTCCAGCAGGCGCTGCAGCGCATCCGCGACACTCAGCCCGTGCAGCGTCACGTGGTGATCGTCGGTGGCGGCATCAACTTCCTCGACGTGGCCGGCGCCGAGATGCTGGTGCAGGAGGCCGAGGCGCAGCGGCGCATCGGCGGCGGGCTCTACATCGCCAAGGCCAAGGGCGAGGTGTGTCGCACGTTGCTGCGTGGCGGTTACATCGAGCGCTTCCAGGACGGCCACGTGTTCGCGTCCAAGGCGATGGCCATCTCCACCCTGGTGCCACGCCTCGACCAGGGCACCTGCCGCGAGTGCAGTATCCGCCTGTTCCGCGAGTGCACCTCACGGCCCGCACCAGCGCTGCCCGAGGCGCAGTCCGCGCATGTCGAGACACCACCCGCACCAGGGCAGGACACGGGCGAGCCGAAGCGCGACTGACGCTGCGCCGAGACCGACGCAGCGGTAGAATGGCCCTACCCCACGATCCGTCCCGCCGATGAACCCGCGCCAGCGCCAGAAGTTCTACGCGCGCCTCGCCGCCGCGATCCCCGAGCCCGAGACCGAGCTGCGCTACCGCAGTGCCTACCAGCTGCTGGTGGCCGTGGTGCTCTCGGCGCAGGCCACCGACAGGAGCGTCAACGAGGCGACCCGCACGCTGTACCGCGAGGCCGGCACACCGGCGAAGATGGTCGCGCTCGGGGTCGACGGCGTGAAGCGCCACATCCGCCGCATCGGCCTGTTCAACACCAAGGCCGAGAACGTCGTGAAACTGAGTGCGCAGCTGATCGAGAAGCACCGTGGTCGGGTTCCGCGCGAGCGTGCTGCGCTCGAGGCGCTGCCCGGGGTCGGCCGCAAGACCGCGAACGTGGTGCTCAACACCGCGTTCGGCGAACCGACCATGGCGGTCGACACGCACATCTTCCGCGTCGCCAACCGCACCGGGATCGCACCGGGCAAGACGCCGCGCCAGGTCGAGGACGGCCTGCTCGTCGCGACCCCGCCCGAGTACCTGCGCGATGCCCACCACCTGCTGATCCTGCACGGCCGCTACTGCTGCACCGCGCGCAAGCCGGAGTGCCCGCGCTGCCCGGTCGCCGACCTGTGCAGCTGGCCTGACAAGACCATGGAGACCGCCTGATGTACGGCGACAACCGCGACGAGCTGCGCCACGCCTGGATCACCGCCTGGAGCAAGCACCGCGAGAACCGGCCGCTCGAACCGCTCGAGGCGCTGATCGCCGACGTCGTCGCGCAGCATCCCGAATACCACCCACTGCTCGAGTCGCCCGAGGAGGAGGCCCTGGGACAGGAGTGGACCGCGCTGCGCGGCGAGACCAACCCGTTCCTGCACATGGGCCTGCACCTGGCGCTGCACGAGCAGCTGTCCACCAACCGGCCGACCGGTATCCGCGACGTGCACG
>CBDTVS010000189.1:0-4561 GCA_965364245.1 uncultured Gammaproteobacteria bacterium
TCGAGTTTCACGACCGCCTCGGCCCGGTCCGGGAAACCGAGCGATGCGAGCTGCTCGAGGCCGCCCTGGCGCACCGCGTTGGCGCCGCCGACCGTGCGCGACTCGGCCAGCACGCCGTCGCTGGCGACCGCCCTCAGCGTCGGCGCGACCCAGCTGAAGCGCTGAGCGGTTTCCCGGCCCGCGGCGTCGGCGAGCAGCACCTGTTGGTCGCGGTGGTAGAGCGCGGCGACCCAGTCGACGATCCGCTCGCCGGCCCGCAGCCGCGGTGAAGTCGCGGCGAGCCAGGCGAGCTTGTCGGCCGCGGAGACGGCGCTCCAGGGATCCTCGGCCGGGCTGGCGTAGTCGCCGGTGGCCGCGAGGTGCGGCAGTGACGTGGCACCCGGCAGCGGCGCCCGGGCGGCGAGCCGTGCCCAGTCGCACGCCTCTGCCGCAGCGCGCCGCAACCCGGATACGGACAGGTCACTGGTCGCGCCGTAGCCGACGCCACCCGCGAGTTCGACCGTGACCATGACGCCGAGGGCATGGCCGCGCGCGACCGGTTCGGGGACGTCCTGGCGTACGGCGAGCCGCTCCTCGCGGGTCGCGACGACGCGCAGCGTCCAGTAGTCACAGGACGGGGCGATGCCACGGAAGCGGGCGAGGACGGGGTGCGGGTCGTTCTCCACGGCGCAGAGCGTAGCGCCGTCGCGGCGGGGATGCATCCCGTGGCGTGCTCTCGTCGTAAACTGTCCCGGCCGGTCGTGCCGGATGCGCCTGCACGCGAGGAGAGGGGTCGGTGAGCAAATACGCCTGGGACAAGCTGCTGAGCGTCGAGATCGAGGAGATCGATGCCGACCACCGCAGGCTCGTCGAGCTGCTCGGCCTGCTGGCGTCGGCCGTCGACGAACGCCGCGAGCGGGACTACATCGCGGCGCTGCTCGAGGAGCTGGTCGTCTCCACCGAGGCGCACTTCCGGCACGAGGAGCGGCTGATGATCGGCCACGCCTACCCCGACCGCGACGCCCATGCGGCCGAGCACCGCGAGCTGATCGATGCCGCGCGCGCCATGCAGAAGACCTTCATGGCCAGCGGTCGCGGGCTGGAGGAGCGGGGCCTGGACTACCTCGAACACTGGCTGACCGAGCACATCCTGGTCGCCGACATGCGCCTCGGCGCCTACCTCGCCGACAAGATGTGAGCCGGCCGGGGCGCGTGCCCCGCGGCCACGGGCTCAGCCGTAGCGCGGCAGCACGTAGGCCAGCGCGAGCGGGATCGCGATCACCGCGAACAGGTTGCCGACGATCACGATCGACGCCACCTTCGACGGTTCCTGGCGGTACTTCTCGGCGAGCATGAAGTTCAGCACCGCCGGGGGCAGTGCGCCGAACAGCACCAGCACGCCGGCGTACATGCCCTGCAGGCCGAACAGCGGGATGCAGACCAGCGCCAGCGCGATGCCGATCACCGGCGCGGCGATCGCCGCGAACAGGCCGATGCGCCACTCGCCGAGGTCCGCGGTGGAGAGCCGTACGCCGAGCGAGAACAGCATCAGCGGAATGGAGATCTGGCCGAGCATCTCGATCGGCAGTGCCAGCGTCGTGGGCAGCCGGGTGCCGGAGAAGCTGAAGGCGAGACCGACGATCGCGGCCAGCACGATCGGCTGGCGGAACACGGCGATGATCTTGGCGCGGTGGTCGAGCATCCAGATGCCGACGGTGAAGTGCAGCACGTTCTCGACCAGGAACACCACCAGCGCGGCCGGCAGCGCGGCCTCGCCGAACGCCAGCACGGTCAGCGGCAGGCCCATGTTGCCCGAGTTGCAGAACATCATCGGCGGCACGAAGGTCTTGGCCTGGTAGCCGGCGGCCCGGCCGAGTGGCCAGGCGACCAGGCCCGAGAACATCACCACCGCGGTCGCGGCGAGGGTCAGCGGCACGTAGGTGCCGAGGTCGAAGGTGCGGTCGGAGAGCGCCGAGAAGATCAGCGCCGGCACGAAGATCTCGAGGTTGAGCCGGTTGGCGACGTCCATCTCCGGTTTGTGCCGGCGGCCGTACAGGTAGCCGACGCCGCCGATGGCGAGCAGCGGGAAGATGACCTCGAGGATGCGCAGCGCGAGCATCGCGGTTACATGCGTTCCATGACTTCGATGCCGAGCAGGTCGAGCCCGGTGGCCAGCGTGCGCGCAACGCCGTCGCACAACCGCAGGCGGCTCGCGCGCAGCGCATCGTCGTCGGCCTTGAGCACCGGGCACGCTTCGTAGAAGGCCATGTACAGGCTCGCGAGCTCGTAGAGGTAGGTGCAGAGCTGGTGCGGGTAGGCGTCGCGCGCGACCTGCTCGAGCACCTCGCCGAAGCGCAGCAGGTGCAGCGCGAGCGCCTTCTCCTGCGGGGCGTCGACCGTGACCGGCGCGCTGAGCGTTGCCGGGTCGACGTCGGCCTTGCGCAGGATGCCGCGGATGCGCGTGTAGGCGTACTGCAGGTAGGGCGCCGTGTTGCCCTCGAAGCTGAGCATGGCGTCCCAGCTGAAGATGTAGTCGGTGGTGCGCGTCTTGCTGAGGTCGGCGTACTTGACCGCGCCGATGCCGACCTTGCGCGCCACCGTGGCGCGCGCGTCGTCGGGCAGGTCGGGGTCCTTCTCCGCCACCAGCCGCGCGGCGCGCGCGACCGCTTCGTCGAGCAGGTCGGCGAGTTTCACGATCCCCCCGGCGCGGGTTTTGAACGGCTTGCCGTCCTCGCCCATCATGGTGCCGAAGGCGTGGTGCTCGAGACGCGTCGCCTCGTCGCAGAAGCCGGCGCGCCGGCCCACCGCGAACACCTGCTGCATGTGCAGCGACTGGCGCGCGTCGATGAAGTAGAGGATGCGGTCCGCGCCCAGTTCGCCGCAGCGGTGGCGCAGCGCGGCGAGGTCGGTGGTGGCGTAGAGGAAGCCGCCACCCGACTTCTGCACGATCACCGGCTGCGGGTTGCCCTCCTTGTCGGCGAGCTCGTCGAGGAACACCACCTGCGCGCCCTGGTCCTCGACCGCGAGACCCTGCTGCTGCAGGGTGGCGATGGTCCCGGGCAGCGCGTCGTTGTAGGCGCTCTCGGCGCGGATGTCGGCGCGCGTCAGCGTGACGCCGAGACGGTCGTAGATCGCCTCGCTGTGGCGGATCGAGATCTCGATGAACTCGTTCCACAGCGCCAGGCAGCGCGCATCGCCCGACTGCAGCTTCACGACGTATTCGCGCGCGCGGTCGGCGAAGCCGGGCTCGTCGTCGAAGCGCGTCTTCGCCTCGCGGTAGAAGCCCTCGAGGTCGGCCAGCGCGGTCTCGGCCGCGGTCTCCGACTCGCGGTCCTCGAGGTGCGCGATCAGCATGCCGAACTGGGTGCCCCAGTCGCCGACGTGGTTCTGGCGGATCACGCGGTGACCGAGGTGGGCCAGCAGCCGTGCCAGCGCGTCGCCGATGATGGTCGAGCGCAGGTGCCCGACGTGCATCTCCTTGGCCAGGTTGGGCGACGAGTAGTCGACAACCACCGTCTGCGCCGGGTCGGCCTGCGCGACGCCCAGGCGCGGGTCGTCGAGGATCCTGCTCAGCTGCGCGCCCAGCCAGGCCGGCGCGAGGTGGATGTTGATGAAGCCGGGGCCGGCGATCTCCAGCTTCTCGACCGCATCGCCGAGGTCGAGCGCGGCGACGGTCGCCTCGGCCAGCGCGCGCGGGTTGGTGCGCAGCTTCTTGGCCGCGCCCATCGCGCCGTTGGCCTGGTAGTCGCCGAACTGCGGCTTGGTGGACTGGGTCACCAGCGGTGGCGAGTCGGCGGGCGCGCCGGCGGCGGTCATCGCCCGCTGCAGGTGCTCGGTCAGGAAGTCGCGGATGTTCATCTGGGTGGGCTTGACGTCTGGGCGGTGCGGGCTGTGCGAGCGCGGCATTCTACCGCATGGCGTGTGGTGGCATGGCCGATACGGCTCGCGACAGTCGACTCGGCTGCAGCTGTGGGTCGGGCTTCAGCCCGACGCGGGATCATGTCGGGCTGAAGCCCGACCCACAGAAGCTATGGCCGCGCTTTCAGGTCCGATTCCCGGTTCTTAGCGCAGCCCACGCCAGTGCCAACCAGCCGAGCATGAACGCCACGCCACCGAACGGGGTGAGCCAGCCGAGACCGCGGATCCCGGTCGCCACCAGCAGGTAGAGGCTGCCGCTGAACAGCAGCGTGCCGGCGAGCAGCAGGCCGCCGGCGATGTGTAACGCGCGCCCGGGCCAGCGCCCGGCGAGCACCCCGATCAGCACCAGGCCGAGGGCGTGTAGCGCCTGGTAGTCGACCGCCTTGCCCCAGGTCACAGCGGCATCGCCGGGCAGCCCATGCGCGCCGTAGGCGCCGAGCGCGACGCTGGCCGCGGCGCTCAGCGCACCGAGGCCGACGAACAGGCGCTCCGCGTTCAGCGCGCCATCCCGGCCGCCTGCCGCAGGTCGTCGGCGCGCAGCGTGTGGGCGTTGGCGAAGCCGCCGACGTAGCGGGCCCGCGCGATCGTGAAGTGGAACAGCGTGAAATCGCTGAATTCGAACCACTGGCTGGCCGCCGGAAAGCGCGCCAGGTAGCGGTCGCGC
>CBDTVS010000190.1:0-4544 GCA_965364245.1 uncultured Gammaproteobacteria bacterium
CTCGGGCGCCCCATGATGCGCCGCGTCTCGTCGGCGCCGTAGTTGACCAGCCCGCGCGCGACCTCGCGTCCGTCGGGCGCGACGCAGACCACCGGTTCGCCGCGCTGGAAGTTGCCGTCGACATCGCGCACGCCGACCGCGAGCAGGCTGCGCCCCTGTTCGGCGAGCACGCGCACGGCGCCCTCGTCGAGCCGCAGCGTGCCGCGCACCTTGAGCTGCCCGGCGAGCCATTGCTTGCGTGCGGCGATCGGCTCGCGCTCGGTGTTGAGAAGCGTGCCGAGCGTCTCGCCATTCGCAAGGCGCCCGAGCACGTCGGGCTCACGACCCCAGGCGATCAGCGTCGGACTGCCCGAGCGCGCCGCGATGCCTGCCGCGCGCACCTTGGTGACCATGCCGCCGCGACCGAGCGTGCCACCCTCCCCGGCCATGTCCTGCAGACGCGTGTCGTCGACGCGCGCCTCGGTGACCAGCGCGGCGTCGGGATGCGCGCGCGGGTCCTTCTCGTAGAGGCCCTGCTGGTCGGTGAGGATCACCAGCAGGTCGGCCTCGACGAGGTTGGCGACCATCGCGGCGAGCGTGTCGTTGTCGCCGAAGCGCAGTTCGTCGATCGCGACGGTGTCGTTCTCGTTGATGATCGGCACCACGCGCAGGCCGAGCAGCGTGCGCAGCGCGCTGCGCGCGTTGAGGTAGCGGCGCCGGTTGGCGAGGTCGTCGTGGGTCAGCAGCACCTGGGCGGTGGTGATCTCGTGGCGACGGAAGGCCGATTCGTAGGCCTGCACCAGTCCCGACTGGCCGACCGCGGCAGCGGCCTGCAACTCGTGCAGCTCGCGTGGTCGCGCGCTCCAGCGCAGGCGGTGCATGCCGGCGGCGACCGCGCCCGAGGAGACCAGCAGCAGCTCGCGGCCGTCGTCGGCGAGTGCGGCCATCTGCTCGGCGAGGTCGCCGATCAGCGCCTCGTTGAGGCCGTGGCCACCGGGCGCGGCGAGCATCGCGCTGCCGACCTTGATCACCCAGCGGCGGCCCTGTCCGAGTTGTTCGCGGTCCTTCATCACCCTGGCGATCTCGCGTCTTCCCCGTTTGGGGGCCTGCAGAAGTGAAGTTTACCGGTGCAGCGTGGGGTTTCCCATCGGGCCGGACAGGATCGCGCCGTGGGCGACGCTCTAGAGGTGACAAAGCTGGTGCAGGAGCGGACCGCAGGCCGCGATTCCCGTCAGTCGGATGCGTCGACGGGTTCTGTCTGGAGCGGCGCCGCCTCGGCACGCAACGTGTCGAACCTTGCCATCACCTTCCGCATCAGCGCATCGGTACCCTCGCGCTGCGCGGCGGACACCGTGAAGACCGGACCATCCCAACCCAGGCGGGCGACGATGTCGGCGGCCTGCGCCTCGCGCTCCTCGACCGGAAGCAGATCGGCCTTGTTGAGCACCAGCCAGCGCTCGCGGGCAGCGAGCTCGGGGCTGAAGCGCTCGAGTTCGGCGGCGATCGTCTCGACCGCGGTGACCGGGTCGCTGCCGTCGGGCGGCGCCAGGTCGACCAGGTGCAGCAGCAGCCGGGTGCGCGCCAGGTGCTTGAGGAAGCGCACGCCGAGCCCGGCACCCTCGGCCGCGCCCTCGATCAGGCCGGGGATGTCGGCGATGACGAAACTGCGGTGTGCCTCGATACGCACCACGCCGAGGTTCGGGTAGAGGGTCGTGAACGGGTAGTCGGCGACCTTGGGCCGCGCCGCCGACACGGCGTGGATCAGCGTCGACTTGCCGGCATTGGGCAGGCCGAGCAGGCCGACGTCGGCGAGCAGTTTCAGCTCCAGCTGCAGCTGCCGCGTCTCGCCCGGCGTGCCCGGCTTGAACTGGCGCGGCGCCTGGTTGGTGCTGGACTTGTAGCGGGTGTTGCCGATGCCGTGGAAGCCGCCCTGCGCCACCTGGAGGCGCTGGCCGACAGTGACCAGGTCGCCGAGCTGCTCACCGGTGTCGACGTCGTGGACCACGGTGCCGACCGGCACCGGGATCTCCAGATCGGCCCCACTCTTGCCGGTGCGCTGGCGGCCCATGCCGTCGGTGCCGCGCTCGGCCTTGAAGCGGCGCGTGTAACGGAAATCGATGAGGGTATTCAGATCGGCGTCGGCGACCAGCCAGACGCTGCCACCGTCACCACCGTCGCCGCCATCGGGGCCCCCTTTCGGGATGTACTTCTCACGCCGGAAGCTGACGCAGCCGTTGCCGCCGTTGCCGGCCTCGACGGTGATGGTGGCCTCGTCGACGAACTTCATGGTGGGGACCCTGAAACACGAAGCCCCGTCGGTGACGGGGCTTCGGATCGGTGCTGGCGGCCGTCGCGCTCAGGCGTTGACGACGCTCACGACCCTGCGGCGCTTCGGGCCCTTGACCTCGAACTTCACCTCGCCGTCCGCGGTGGCGAACAGCGTGTGGTCGCGGCCGCAGCCGACGTTGACGCCGGGATGGAACTGGTTGCCGCGCTGGCGCACGAGGATGTTGCCGGCGATGGCCTTCTGGCCGCCGAACATCTTGACGCCGAGGCGCTTCGACTCCGAATCGCGCCCGTTGCGCGTGCTGCCGCCTGCTTTCTTGTGTGCCATGGTCTCTCGCTCCCGCTCAGCCGGCCTGGATGCCGGTGATCTGCAGTTCGGTGTACGCCTGGCGATGGCCCTGGCGCTTGAGGTGGTGCTTGCGGCGGCGGAACTTGACGATCTTGACCTTCTTGCCGCGACCCTGTGCCTTGACGGTGGCGGTGACCTTGCCGCCGTCGAGGTAGGGTGCGCCGATCTTGACGTCGTCGCCGTCGGCAACCAGCAGCACCTTGTCGAGTTCGACCGCCCCGCCCTCTTCGCCGGCGAGCTTCTCGACCCGGATGGTGTCGCCCTCGGCGACCCTGTACTGCTTACCGCCGCTCAGGATGACAGCGTACATCGCGAAACCTCTTGATCTGTTTGCGTTCCGCGAAGGCGGTACGCGTAAAGGCGGGAATTCTATCCTGTCGTGGTTATCGTGGGCAAGGGGCAGGATGCATACGATCAAGCCGTCAGGTTGCACCATGGGCGGCGCTGCTGCAGATCGGTCATAACAATTCCAGGAGCGGCCCCCAGGCCGCGATCGGCTCACAGGGCGCTTCGTGCCGTAAACGGTACGCTCGCTCCACAGATCAGATGTCTGGGCACGCTCCATGTCGCGTCATAACGCCTTGCGCTGCCTGAGGTTTCCTTGACACCCCAGGCACCCCTCCCTAGCATGCGCGGATTCCCGAGCCGGACCTTCCATGGACATCGCCCAGATCCGCAACCTGGCCGCCGACGACATGGCCGCCGTCGATGCCCTGATCCGGCGCCGGCTGCAGTCCGACGTGGTGCTGATCAACCAGCTCGGCCACTACATCATCAACTCCGGCGGCAAGCGCTTGCGCCCGCTGCTGGTGCTGCTCTCCGCGCGCGCGCTCGACTACTCCGGGCCGCACCACCACCAGCTTGCGGCAATCGTCGAGTTCATCCATACCGCGACGCTGCTGCACGACGACGTGGTCGACGCCTCGGAGCTGCGCCGTGGCCGCGAGACCGCCAACGCGGTGTGGGGCAACGAGGCGAGCGTGCTGGTCGGCGACTTCCTCTACTCGCGCGCGTTCGAGATGATGGTCGAGGTCGACAGCATGCGCGTGATGCAGATCCTCGCCGAGGCGACCAACACCATCGCCGAGGGCGAGGTGCTGCAGCTGCTCAACTGCCACGAGCCGGACACCACCGAGCAGCAGTATCTCGAGGTGATCCTGCGCAAGACCGCGAAGCTGTTCGAGGCCGCCACGCAGCTCGGCGCGGTGCTGGCCGGCAGTGACGCCGACACCGAACGGGCGATGGCTGCCTACGGTGTGCACCTCGGTACCGCGTTCCAGCTGATCGACGATGCCCTCGACTACAGCGGCGACCAGGAAACCATCGGCAAGCAGCTCGGCGACGACCTGGCCGAAGGCAAGCCGACCCTGCCGCTGATTCACGTGATGCGCGAGGGCTCTTCGGCGCAGGTCGAGACCGTACGCAGGGCGATCACCGACGGCGGTCGCGAACTGATCGGCGAGGTCACCTCCGCCATTGCCTCTACCGGGGCCATCGCTTACACTTCGCGCCTCGCCATGGACGAGGCCTTGCAGGCCCGCGCCGCGCTCGACGCTCTCCCGGCTTCGGCGTACCGCGACGCGCTTATCGGCCTGGCGGATTACGCGGTCAGCCGCGTCTCCTGATCGGGGTGTAGCTCAGCCTGGTAGAGCACTGTCTTCGGGAGGCAGGGGTCGAAGGTTCAAATCCTTTCACCCCGACCAATCAGGATCCCTATCCCATGCAAAAGGCCCGCCTCGTGCGGGCCTTTCTGCTTTTGCGACCAAGCCAACAGGCGGATTCACAACACCGTGGGTGGCGCGCCTGCCAACGCACAGAGTGAAGTCCTGGAACGGAGCTCACGCGCTCTGCGCATCGGGCCGCGCGTGGACCACCCCAATCCGATAGACTCGGCAGAAACACGACCGAGACGGGGCCCGATCATGCGCTG
>CBDTVS010000191.1:0-4538 GCA_965364245.1 uncultured Gammaproteobacteria bacterium
GCTCGACGCGGTGCCGCGCATCTCGCGCGCGCAGAAGATGGACGTGCTGAGCTCGATGGCCAACATCGCCGGTTACCGCGCGGTCGTCGAGGCGGCGCAGCACTTCGGGCGCTTCTTCACCGGCCAGGTGACCGCCGCCGGGCGCATTCCGCCAGCCAAGGTGCTGGTGATCGGCGCCGGCGTCGCCGGGCTGGCCGCGATTGGCGCGGCCAAGAGCATGGGCGCGATCGTGCGTGCCTTCGACACCCGCCCCGAGGTCAAGGAGCAGGTCGAGAGCCTCAACGCCGAGTTCCTGATGCTCGAGTTCGACGACGAGGACGGCAGCGGTGAGGGCGGTTACGCCAAGACCATGAGCCCGGAGTTCATCAAGGCGGAGATGGACCTGTTCGCCGCGCAGGCGGCCGAGGTCGACATCATCATCACCACCGCGCTGATCCCCGGCAAGCCGGCGCCCGAGCTGATCACCGAGCGCATGGTGGTCAACATGAAGCCCGGCAGCGTGATCGTCGACCTCGCGGCCGAGGCGGGCGGCAACTGCAAGCTGACCGAGCGCAACCGGGTGGTCGAGCACCACGGCAACCAACCTGCGTCACCTGCTCGCCGAGCTCACCCCGGGCAAGGACGGGCAGATCGTCATCGACATGGACGACGAGGTGATCCGCGGCTGCACCGTGGTCAGGGAGGGCGAGATCACCTGGCCGCCGCCGGCGCCGCGCATCTCGCTCGCGCCGAGCGAGGACATCGACAAGGAGGCGGTGCAGGACCTCGCGGCCAGGGAGGAGGCCAAGCCGGCCCATCCGCTGGCGTTTCTGGTGCCGCTGGCCCTCGCGGCGATCGCGCTGTTCGGCCTCGGGCTGGTCGCGCCGCCGGCCTTCATGGGGCATCTCACGGTGTTCGTGCTGGCCTGCTTCGTCGGCTACATGGTGATCTGGGGCGTCTCGCACTCGCTGCACACGCCGTTGATGAGCGTGACCAACGCGATCAGCTCGATCATCGTGATCGGCGCGCTGATCCAGGTCTCGACCGACAACACCGTCGGCATGGTGCTGGCGGGACTCGCGATCTTCATCACCGCGATCAACATCGTCGGCGGCTTCGCCGTCACCCAGCGCATGCTGCGCATGTTCCGCAAGTGAGGGCACGGTCATGAACCCAGGCATCATCACCGTCGCCTACCTCGGGGCGAGCGCGCTGTTCATCCTCGCGCTCGGCGGCCTCGCCCACCAGGAGACCGCGCGGCGCGGCAACTGGTACGGCATCACCGGCATGGCGCTGGCGCTGGTCGTCACCATCTTCGGCATCGTCACCGCCAACTACGTGCTGCTGATCGTCGCGCTGGTGACCGGCGGCGCGCTCGGCTACTACCTCGCGCAGAAGGTCGAGATGACCCAGATGCCCGAGCTGGTCGCGATCCTCCACTCGCTGGTCGGTCTCGCCGCGGTGCTGGTCGGCTTCGCCAACGCCGTCGAGCACAGCCCGGACTTCACCGGCATCGAGAAGACCATCCACGACGTCGAGACCTACATCGGCATCCTGATCGGGGCGCTGACCTTCTCCGGCTCGGTGGTCGCCTACCTCAAGCTCAGCGCGAAGATCGGCGGCAAGCCGATCAAGTTCCCCGGCCGTCACCTGTTCAACCTCGGTTTGCTGGTGCTGGCGATCTGGTTCGGTGGGGCCTACGTCGAGGCCTCGGCGCAGGGCGCGGGCATGACCGAGCTGCTGATCATGACCGTCATCGCGCTGGTGTTCGGCGTGCACATGGTCATCGCCATCGGCGGCGCCGACATGCCGGTCGTGGTGTCGATGCTCAACTCCTACTCGGGGTGGGCGGCCGCGGCGATGGGCTTCATGCTCGGCAACGACCTGCTGATCGTGGTCGGCGCGCTGGTCGGCAGCTCCGGCGCGATCCTCAGCTACATCATGTGCAAGGCGATGAACCGCAAGTTCCTCAACGTGATCTTCGGCGGCATCGGTGGCAGCACGGGTGGCGGCGCGGCGGCCGGGGCGGCCGGCGACGAGGCGGACATCAAGCCGATCGAGGCCGAGGAGGTGGCCGACCTGCTCAAGGGGGCGAAGGAGGTCATGATCCTGCCCGGCTACGGCATGGCGGTGGCCCAGGCGCAGCACATCGTGCGCGAGATCACCGAGAAGCTGCGCACCAAGAAGGTCAACGTCCGCTTCGGCATCCACCCGGTGGCGGGACGCATGCCGGGGCACATGAACGTGCTGCTGGCCGAGGCCAACGTGCCCTACGACATCGTCTTCGACATGGACGAGGTCAACGAGGAGTTCCCGAAGGTCGACGTGTCGATCGTCATCGGCGCCAACGACATCGTGAACCCGGCCGCGCAGGAGGTGCCGGACAGCCCGATCGCCGGCATGCCGGTGCTCACCCCGTGGTTGGGCAAGACCACCATCGTGCTCAAGCGCTCGATGGCGACCGGTTACGCCGGCGTCGACAATCCGCTGTTCTACAAGGACAACACGCGGATGCTGTTCGGCGACGCCAAGGCCCGCCTGAGCGAGGTGCTGCAGAAGCTCTGAGCGGCCGCGGAGCGCCGGCGGGATGAACCCTGCCTCGCTTCCACCGGAGGCATGATGGCGGACCTGCGTGACGTCCGCGAGGCGATGTGGGTCACCTGCATGGCGGCGATCGGCATGCTCGTCCTGCTGCTGTTGCACCTCTCGGGCAAGGTCATGGCGCGCCAGGCAGAACTGGGCCAGGCGTCGATACCAACCGGTTTCTGGTTGGTCGTCGTGGTGCTGCTGGCGTTGTGTGCATTGGTCCCCTGGCTGTTACGCGACTCGCAGCCGCGCGGTTTCCGCGTACTGGCGACCCTGCTGACCGCGCTGATCCCGGCCGCGGTGACGCTGTTCCTCGTCGTGAACCTCTGGATCGTGGTCGGAGGCTGAGCCGCTCCCGGGTCGGTGCCGGATATACTCCGCGGCCGAACGGCCAAACCGGCCGCCTCACAGGAGCCCGACCGATGAGCGAATCCGGCCTGCGCGAGCGCGTCGGCGCCTGGGTGACCTCGCCCGGCGTCCAGCGCTTCGTCATCGCCCTGATCGTGGTCAACGCCGTCACCCTCGGTCTCGAGACCTCGACCGAGGTGATGGCCGCTTACGGTGACCTGCTACATGTCGCCGACCGCGCGATTCTCGCGGTGTTCGTCGCCGAGATCGCGGCCAAGCTGTTCGCCTTCGGCGGACGCTTCTTCCGCGACCCGTGGAACGTGTTCGACTTCCTGGTCGTCGGCGTCGCGCTGGTGCCGGCCTCCGGCCCGCTCGCGGTGCTGCGGACGCTGCGCGTGTTGCGCGTGCTGCGCCTGGTCTCGACGGTGCCGCGACTGCGCATGATCGTCGAGGCGCTGCTGCATGCCGTGCCCGGCATCGGCGCCATCGCCGGCCTGCTGCTGCTGATCTTCTACGTCGCTGCGGTGATGGCCACCGGCCTGTTCGGCACCGACTTCCCCGACTGGTTCGGCAGCCTCGGCCGCTCGATGTACACGCTGTTCCAGGTGATGACGCTGGAGAGCTGGTCGATGGGCATCGCGCGCCCGGTGATGGCCGAGTACCCGTACGCCTGGCTGTTCTTCGTGCCGTTCATCCTGATCGCCACGTTCACCATGCTCAACCTGTTCATCGCGGTGATCGTCAACACCATGCAGGAGATGCAGGCGCAGATGCTCCAGCGCGAGGGTGAGGAGATCGAGAACGCCGTGCACGCCGACAGCGCGCGGGTGCTCGAGGAACTCGACGCGCTGCGTGGCGAGTTGCGCGGGTTGGCTGAGCGGCTGCCTGCGCCGCAAGCCACTGAAAAATAGTTGCGTTGGCTGTTGCTTTTCGTCGCGAAGGGGCGCTTAATGCTCCCAGCGTTCGCCCAGTGGTCGGTTCCGACCGTCTCTCCAGCGTCTCTGATCTGCCTTTCAACCGGCCGACCGGCTTCCTTGGATCAAAAACACCGTGCGATACGTCATCCGGCCAACAGTTGGCTGGTTGCTGCCTGTACGCGGGTGCGTGCTGCCGGCAGCGAGACTCAATCACGCACCGGTTCGAGGATCTGTATCAAGTGAATATCTACGTTGGAAACCTTCCCTACAGTGTCAGTGACAGCGACCTGCGCGATGCCTTCTCCGCCTACGGCGAAGTGAGCAGCGTCAACATCATCACCGACCGCATGACCGGCCAGTCCAAGGGTTTCGGTTTCGTCGAAATGAACGACAACAGCTCGGCTGATGCGGCCATCAAGGGCCTCAACGGCAGCGAGCTTGGCGGTCGCAGCCTGACCGTCAACCAGGCCAAGCCGCGCGCAGAGCGTCCGGCCCGCGGCCCGCGCTACTGAGCGATTGACGGAGAAAGCCGGGGCGCGAGCGATCGCGCCCCGGTTTTTTTATGCCCAAAATTCTTGGCGGCGCATTGAACGCACGCGTCGGGATTCAATCCTGCGCGCGCAGCGCGGCGATACGCGCATCCAGCGGCGGGTGGGTCATGAACAGCTTCTTGATGCCCTCGCCGATGCCACCCGCGATGCCGAAAGC
>CBDTVS010000192.1:0-4529 GCA_965364245.1 uncultured Gammaproteobacteria bacterium
CGGCCGCCTGGGCAACGCTCGCGGCGAGCGCGGCGTCGATCACCTCGCCGGCCTCGAAGCCCTCGGCGAGGATCAGCTCGACCAGCCCGCGCAGGTCGTCGCCGGGCCGTCCCGATGCCAGTTCCAGCAACACGTAGTGGGCGTGCGGCTCGTCGAACGGGTCGCGGGGGTCGGGGATGGTTGCCAGCACCAGGTCGAGACTTGTGCGGTTGAGGTACTCGAAGGTCACCACCGCATCGCCGGAGAGTTCGCGCGCGCGGCGCAGCAGGCGCAGCGCCGCCTCGGGATCGCTGACCGCGACGAACGCCACCTGCATCTCGCTCGGGCGCGGGCGCAGCTTCAGCACCGCGGCGGTGATGATGCCGAGCGTCCCTTCGCTGGCCAGGAACAGCTCGCGCAGCGGGTAGCCGGTGTTGTCCTTGCGCAGCCGGCGCAGGCCGTTCCAGAGCGTGCCGTCGGCCAGCACCACCTCGAGGCCGAGCACCTGTTCGCGGGCGTTGCCGTAGCGCAGCACGTTGATGCCGCCGGCGTTGGTCGCGCGGTTGCCGCCGATCTGGCAGCTGCCCTCGGCGGCGAGGCTCAGCGGGAACAGCAAGCCGGCCGCCTCGGCCCGCGCCTGGATGTCGGCAAGCACGCAACCGGCCTCGACGGTCATCGTGAAGTTGGCCGCGTCGAGCTCGCGCACCCGGTTCATGCGGCCGAGCGAGACCAGCACCTCGCCCGCCTCCGGCAGCCCGCCACCGCACAGCCCGGTGTTGCCCCCCTGCGGCACCACCGCGACGCCGGCGGCGTGACACAGGCGCACGATCTCGCTGACCTCGTCGGTACGCGCCGGACGCAGCAGCAGGCTCGCCGAGCCGCGGTAGGTGCCGCGCGGATCCTCGAGGTGCGGGGCGATGACCGCAGGATCGTCGCTCCAGCCCTGCGGGCCGACGACGGCCTTGAGCTGTTCGGCGAGGGAGTCGGTGAGCTTGGAGCGGGCCATGGCGCGACTCTAGCAGCCGTCCGGGCCAACGTGCACGCCGGCGAACACCGGCCCGGGGCAGCCATCTATGCTTGGGGGAGCGTCCGGCGACCGCACACGGGACACGGGGAGAACCGATGCATCCAGACCAGGCCCGGCAACAGCTGCGTGAGGCCGTCTTCGCGGACGAGGCGGACGTGGTCCGCCAGCGGCTCGCCCAGGTCAGGCTCGACGCGGCGTCACGCCGCCGGATCGGTGAGCGCGCCGCCGCGCTGGTCGAGCAGCTGCGGCGCGATCCGTCCATGGACCTGATGGAGGCGTTCCTCGCCGAGTACGGCCTCTCCACCGACGAGGGGGTGGCGCTGATGTGCCTCGCCGAGGCCTACCTGCGAGTGCCCGACGCGCCGACGCTCGACGCACTGATCCGCGACAAGATCGGCGGCGCGGACTGGTCGCGGCACAGCGGCGATGCCGAGTCGCTGCTGATCAACGCCTCCACCTGGGCACTGATGCTGACCGGCCGGCTGTACCGGGAGGATCCGCCGCTCGAACAGCGCGTGGTCGGTCAGCTCAGGCAACTGCTGCAGCGGGTTGGCGAACCGGTCGTGCGACGTGCGGTCGGCGAGGCGATGAAGGTGATGGGCCGCCAGTTCGTCCTCGGGCGCGACATCGACGAGGCGCTGGCGAACGCGGCGGCGCCGGAAGGCCGCGGCTACCGCCACTCCTACGACATGCTCGGCGAGGCGGCACGCACCGAGGCCGACGCGCGCCGCTACTACCGCGCCTACAGCCGTGCGATCACCGCGCTGGGCGAACGGGCGAAGCATGCAGACGTGCACGCCAACCCGGGCATCTCGGTCAAGCTCTCGGCACTGCATCCCCGCTACGAGCAGGTGCAGCTGGCGCGCGTGACCGACGAACTGGTGCCGCGCCTCGCGGCGCTGGTCGAGCAGGCACGCAACGCCAACATCGGGCTCAACATCGACGCCGAGGAGGCCGACCGTCTCGACCTGTCGCTAACGGTGGTCGAGCAGGTGCTGGCCAACCGCGACCTGCGTGGCTGGGACGGCTTCGGGCTGGTCGTGCAGGCCTACGCCAAGAGCTGTCTGCCGGCGCTGGAATGGATCCACGCCCTCGCCGTGCAACTCGACCGACGCCTCGCCGTACGGCTGGTCAAGGGCGCCTACTGGGACTACGAGATCAAGCAGGCGCAGCTGCTCGGCCTGCCGACCTACCCGGTGTTCACGCGCAAGACCGCGACCGACGTCTCCTACCTCGCCGGCGCGCGTTACCTGCTCGAGCACAGCGAGCGGCTCTACCCGCAGTTCGCCACCCACAACGCGCACACCGTCGCCGCGGTGCTCGAGATGGCGGGCGATGCCAGCGACTACGAGTTCCAGCGGCTGCACGGCATGGGCGAAGGGCTGCACGAACGGGTCCGCGAGCAGACCGGCCGGGCACCGCGCATCTACGCGCCGGTGGGCGTCCACGAGGACCTGCTCGCCTACCTGGTGCGGCGGCTGCTCGAAAACGGCGCCAACAGCTCGTTCGTCAACCAGCTGCTCGACACGGAGGTGCCGATCGCCACGCTGGTACGCGACCCCGTGGCGGTAGTCGAGTCGCTCGACACGCTGCCCCATCCGCGCATCCCATTGCCTCCCAAACTGTTCGGCAGCGCGCGCCGCAACGCGCGCGGCTGGAACATCAACAACCCGGTCACCGCGCAGGAGCTCGCGTCCGCCATGCAGCCCCACCGCGCGACCCGCTGGCGTGCCGCACCGTGCATCGCCGGCGCCATCTCGGACGGCACCGCGACGGCGGTGCATAACCCGGCCGATCGCCACGAGGTGGTCGGCGACGTGGTGATGGGCGACGCCACGACCACCGAGGCGGCCCTGGCCATGGCCGTGCGCGCGTTCCCCACATGGCGTGACCGTCCGGCCGATGCACGTGCCACGATCCTCGAGCGCATCGCCGATCTCTACGAGGCGCACGCCCCGGAGCTGATGGCCCTGCTCACGCGCGAGGCCGGCAAGACGCGCCTCGACGGGGTGCTCGAGGTGCGCGAGGCCGTCGACTTCTGCCGCTACTACGCCGCCGAGGCGCGGCGCACGCTCAGTGACGGCCGGCGGATCGGGCGCGGGCCGTTCGTCTGCATCTCGCCGTGGAACTTCCCGCTCGCGATCTACACCGGGCAGATCGTCGCCGCGCTGGCCGCCGGCAACAGCGTGGTCGCCAAGCCCGCCGAACAGACCTCGCTGATCGGCGCGCGTGCCCACGCGCTGATGCTCGGTGTGCCCGCCGAGGTGCTCGGCTTCGTGCCGGGCCACGGGGCCACGGTGGGTGCCGCGCTGACCGCCGACGCGCGCGTCGCGGGGGTCTGCTTCACCGGTTCGACCGAGACCGCGATCATGATCGACCGGGCGCTCGCAGCGGGCGCCGGTGCGGACGCCCCGCTGATCGCCGAGACCGGCGGGCTCAACGCCATGCTCGTCGACTCGACCGCGCTGCCCGAGGCCGCGGTGCGCGACATCGTCGCCTCCGCGTTCCAGAGCGCCGGACAGCGCTGCTCGGCACTGCGCGCGCTGTTCGTCCAGCAGGAGGTGCTGCCGAAGCTGATGACCATGCTCGAGGGCGCCACGCGCGAACTCGCCATCGGCAACCCCTGGGACCCGGCGGTCGACGTCGGCCCGGTGATCGACGCGGAAGCGCAGCGCATCATCACCTCGCACTGCGATGCGTTCGCCGGGCGCGGGCGCGAGCTGTTCCGGCACGCCCCAACGCAGGACGCGGCCGACGGCCTGTTCGTCGCGCCGACCGCGTTGCGACTCGAGCGTCTGGACGAGCTCGAACGCGAGATCTTCGGCCCGGTGCTGCACGTCCTGGCCTTCGATGCCAGCCGCATCGACGACGTGGTCGCACAGATCAACAGCAGCGGCTACGGCCTCACCTTCGGCGTCCATTCGCGCCTCGACGATCGCGTCGAGGCGCTCTGCCAGCAGGTGTGCGTCGGCAACCTCTACGTCAACCGCAACCAGATCGGCGCTGTCGTCGGCGTGCAGCCGTTCGGCGGCGAGGGGCTCTCCGGTACCGGCCCCAAGGCAGGCGGACCGCACTACCTCACCCGCTTCACCCGGGTTCGCGAGCCCGCGCCTCGCACCTCGATGCCACCGGCGCAGGAAGAAGACGCACAGGATGGCGTCACGGGGCGCGACTTCACGGCACGCGTGGCCGCGCTGCAGCCGGCCTGGGACCGGTCGACGGAGCGGCCGACCCGGCTCGCTGTGGCTGCGCGCACGCTCGACCAACCGCTCGCCGGGGTAATGCTCGAGGCCATCGCGGAAGCCGAGCCGTGGTCACGCCCGCCCGAGCTGTTGCCCGGCCCGACCGGGGAACGCAACAGCCTGGCCCTGCACGGGCGCGGCATCGCGCTGTGCCTTGGCGGAACAGGTGCAGCGACGTCCCTCGTACGCCAGGCGACGCTGGCCCTGGCCGCGGGCAACGCGGCCGCCCTGGCAGGCGCGGATGCCACGGCGGTGGCCGGCGCCTTGCGGCCGGCGCTCGA
>CBDTVS010000193.1:0-4499 GCA_965364245.1 uncultured Gammaproteobacteria bacterium
CTGACCGGTGATCTCGTACTTGTCGACGTCAGCGCTCTGGTAGGAGGCGTCGTCGTCGTCCATCAGGATGGCGCCACCGACCATGAAGCCGCTGAAATCAGGCGACGAGTAGGTGATCAGGTTACCGGAACGGTTGCCCGAGAAGTTACCCTGGAGGCCACCGGTGGCATGGGTGTCGGCGGTGTCGGTCTTGTTGAAGGTCGTGAAGTAAGACGGCCACCACTGGCGACCGATGACGACCTTACCCCAGCCACCCTCGAGGCCGGCGTTGGCCAGACGGGTGCGCTCCAGGGTAGCCGACGTCGAGCCGTTGCCCTGGTTGTTCGAAGCCATGTCGAACTCGTAGTGGTAGAGGGCCTTCATGCCGTTGCCGAGGTCCTCGGAACCGACGATGCCCCAACGCATCTTGTCGGCGCCAACGTCCCAGGCGCTGCTGCCGTTGGGCAGGTTGTTGTCGATGTAACGGACCACGCCGTCAGCACGGCCGTAAACGCCGGCCTGGGCGGCCATCGGCAGGACGATCGCGGCAACAACCGCGGTCTTCAGAAGCTGCTTCTTCATATGGAATATTCCTCCCAAATAAGGGTGTTGCTTTGTCATACGACGGACCGACTATAGGTGGGCGCGCAACACAATGCAACCCCTGAAGCACAAAAAAACGACAACATATTGTGGCTGTATCTTTTTCACAACATTGTTGCATCTGCTTGCTATCCCTGAATTCGATCTCGTTCTGGCTCAGCGTGTTGGGGCGTCTACCTCATATTTCACTCTTATAAGGGCAGGACGCATGCCTACCGCCACCTAGCCAATCCGTTGGCGATTGAGTCCATGCCGCCACGCCCATACCGAAACACCACGCCCCGAACCGGTGCAACGCTCAGATTCCTTTCTGCCCGAGCGCTCCTGTAACCTTGGCCCGCCCGGCCCCTCCCGGGCCCGGTTCCACGCAGGCCGCCAGGCGTCCCGATGCCCTCGCACATCACCATCAAGGACTACATCCAGGAGAGCCAGCTGACGCTCAACCGGACGGTCCTCGCGCTGGCGGTGATCACGCTGCTGTTCGCGGCGCTGGTCGGGCGGCTCACCTGGCTGCAGGTGGTCAGCCACGCCCACTACCGCGACCTCGCCCAGGACAACCGGGTCAAGATCGAACCGCTGGTGCCGACCCGCGGCCTGATCCTCGACCGTCACGGGCGGCGGCTGGCGGTCAACCTGCCGGCCTTCAGCCTGGAGCTGACCCCCGAGCTGGTCGACGACATGGACGCGGCGCTGGCCGAACTCGGCCGGCTGGTCGAGATCAGCGAGGCCGACCTGGAGCGCTTCCGCGGCCTGGTGGCGCGCCAGCCCAAGTTCGAGCGCATCCCGCTGCGCTTCCGGCTGACCGAGGACGAGCTGGCCAGGCTCGCGGTCAACCGCCACCGCTTCCCCGGCGTCGACGTCCAAGCACGCCTCGACCGCCACTACCCCTACGGCGCGGCCTTCGCACACGCGCTCGGCTACGTCGGGCGCATCAACGTCGAGGAGCTGCAGACGCTCGACCCGGTCGCCTACCGCGGCTCGACCCACGTCGGCAAGCTCGGCGTCGAGAAGGCCTACGAGGCCGCGCTGCACGGCGAGGTCGGCCTGCAGGAGGTGGAGGTCAACGCCCAGGGCCGCGAGCTGCGCGTGCTCGAGCGTGAAGCGCCGGCGCCGGGCCAGGACCTGCGCACGGCGCTCGACGTCGACGTGCAGATGGCGGCGATCGCCGCGCTCGACGGCCGGCGCGGCGCGGTGGTGGCGATCGACGTCAAGGATGGCGGCGTGCTGGCGCTGGTCAGCGAACCGGCCCACGACCCCAACCTGTTCGTGCACGGCATCTCGCGCGAGGACTACGCGACCCTGACCGGCTCGAAGGCGCGACCGCTGTTCAACCGCGCCCTGGTCGGCCGCTACCCGCCGGGTTCGACGGTCAAGCCGTTCGTCGGCCTGGCCGGACTCGCCAATGGAGTGATCGGCCCCGACCAGCGCAAGTACTGCCCCGGCTTCTATCAACTGGAGGGCCGCGAGCACAAGTACCGCGACTGGAAGAAACAGGGCCACGGTCCGGTCGACCTGCACGACTCGATCGTCCAGTCGTGCGACGTCTACTACTACGACCTCGCCCATCATCTCGGCATCGACCGCCTGCACGACTACCTGGCCGGCTTCGGCTTCGGCCAGCGCAGCGGCATCGACGTCGGCGGCGAGAGCGCCGGCCTGCTGCCGTCGAGCGCCTGGAAGCGCGCCGCGCGCAACCAGCCCTGGTATCCGGGCGAGACGCTGATCGCCGGCATCGGCCAGGGCTTCATGCAGACCACCCCACTGCAGCTCGCGGTCGCCACCGCGCAGCTCGCGCGCGGCGGCCTCGCGCTGACGCCGCGCCTGGTGCTGGAGCCGGCGCCACCGGCGCCGGAGCGGCCCCCGGCCTCGGTGGCGATCGATCCGCGCCACCTCGAACTGACGTTCGGCGCGATGACCGACGTGGTGCACGGCGCGCGCGGCACCGCGCGGCGCATCGCCAGCGACGCCTACCGCATCGCCGGCAAGACCGGCACCGCGCAGGTGTTCGGCATCGCCCAGGAGGAGGAGTACGAGGAGTCGGAGGTCGCCGCGCACCTGCGCGACCACGGCCTGTTCGTCGGCTTCGCCCCGGCCGAAGACCCGCGGATCGCCGTGGCCGTGGTAGTCGAGAACGGCGGCAGCGGCAGCCGCTCGGCGGCGCCGGTGGCGCGCGCGGTGATGGACCGCTACCTGCTGGGGAGCCAGTGGTGATCGCGCACGAGTTCGCGGAGGACCGCCAGGCGCCGACGCTGATCGCGCGCTTCATCCAGCGCGCGCACATCGACCTGCCGCTGCTGGTCACCGTGCTGCTGCTGTGCGGTCTCGGCCTGGTGGTGCTCTACAGCGCCGGTGGGCAGGACCCCGGGCTGATCCAGCGCCAAGCGGTGCGCCTTGCCGCCGGCCTGGTGATGCTGCTGGTGCTGGCCCAGGTGCCGCCCTACCTGCTGCGCATGTGGACGCCGTGGATCTTCCTGCTCGGCATGCTGCTGCTGCTCGCGGTGCTCGGCCTGGGCGTGATGGGCAAGGGCGCGCAGCGCTGGCTGAGCCTCGGCCCGGTGCGCTTCCAGCCCTCCGAGATCATGAAGCTCGCGGTGCCGATGATGATCGCCTGGTACCTGGCCGAGCAGCCGCTGCCGCCGCGACCGGGGCGGCTGCTGGTCGCCATAATCATGATCGCGGTGCCGGCGGTGCTGATCGCGCGCCAGCCGGACCTCGGCACCGCGCTGCTGATCGCCGCGTCGGGCTTCTTCGTGCTCTACCTCGCCGGGCTCAGCCTGCGCCTGATGGCCGCCGGCGCGCTGGCCGCGATCCCGGCCGGCTGGGTGCTGTGGACGTTCGGCATGCACGACTACCAGCGGCGCCGGGTGCTGACCTTCCTCGACCCCGAGCGCGACCCGCTCGGCGCCGGCTACCACATCATCCAGTCGAAGATCGCGCTCGGCTCCGGCGGGGTCTACGGCAAGGGCTGGCTCAACGGCACCCAGTCGCACCTGGAGTTCCTGCCGGAACGCTCGACCGACTTCATCTTCGCGGTGCTGGCCGAGGAGTTCGGCCTGCTCGGCGCGCTGCTGCTGCTCGCCCTCTACGTCGCGCTGATCCTGCGCGGGCTCTACATCACCAACCAGGCGCAGGACACCTTCACCCGGCTGCTCGCCGGCAGCCTGACGCTGACCTTCTTCGTCTACGTGTTCGTCAACACCGGCATGGTCAGCGGCCTGCTGCCGGTAGTCGGCGTGCCCTTGCCCCTGGTCAGCTACGGCGGCACTTCGATGGTGACCCTGATGGCCGGTTTCGGTATCCTCATGTCGATCCACACGCACCGCCGCCTGCTGCCCACCTGAATGGCCCCAATCCACCGAGCGCCGCCTGCCCCACACCCCGGAGCCTGGCGCGCGACCGCACTCCTGCTGCTCGCCCTGCTGCTAATCGCGCCGGGGCTCGCTTCCGCGAACCCGCTGCTGCAGCGTCCCGAGATCCGCGCGTTCGTCGACGAGATGGTCGCGAAGCACGGCTTCAACAGCGCCGAGCTCGCGACGCTGTTCGCCGAGGTCGAGACCCAGCCCAGGATCATCGAGGCGATCACGCGCCCGGCCGAGGCCAAGCCGTGGCACGCCTACCGCAAGATCTTCCTGACCGAGAAACGCATCGCCGGTGGCGTCGCGTTCTGGGACGAGCACGCCGAACTGCTCGACGCCGCCGGGGAGCGCTTCGGCGTGGCGCCCGCGGTGATCGTCGCGATCATCGGCGTCGAGACCAACTACGGGCGCAACGCGGGCTCCTGGCAGGTGATCGACGCGCTGACCACGCTCGCGTTCGACTACCCCAAGCGCGGCGACTTCTTCCGTAGCGAGCTCGAGAACTTCCTGCTGCTGTCGCGCGAGGAGGGTCTCGACCCGCTCGAACCGGTCGGCTCCTAT
>CBDTVS010000194.1:0-4490 GCA_965364245.1 uncultured Gammaproteobacteria bacterium
TAGCACCGCGAACGAGTAGATGTCGTAGAGCGGCTTGAGCAGCGGGACGGTCGGGTGCGAGAACTCGAGCACCACGAGACGTCCGCCGGGCCGCAGCACGCGCGCCATCGAGTCCAGCGCCGCCTGCTTGTCGGTGACGTTGCGCAGGCCGAACGCGATGGTCACGCAGTCGAAGCTGCCCTCGGCGAACGGCAGCTTCTCGGCATCGGCCAGCACGAAGTCGACGTTGCCGACCGCGCCACGGTCGGTGAGCTTGTCGCGACCGACCTCGAGCATCGCGGCGTTGATGTCGCTGAGGATCACCCGCCCCGACGCCCCGACCCGTTGGGTGAAGGCGAGCGCGAGATCGCCGCTGCCGCCGGCGACGTCGAGCACCCGCTGGCCCTCGCCCACCGCGCACGCCTGCAGCGTGAACTGTTTCCAGACGCGGTGGATGCCGAGCGACATCAGGTCGTTCATCAGGTCGTAGCGGGATGCGACCGAGTCGAACACCGCGCCGACCCGTTTGACCTTCTCGTCGCGCGGAACCTTCTCGAAGCCGAAGTCGATCGCGTCGTCGCTGGGCCCGGGGCGGCTCATGAGTCGAGCTTGGGCGTCTTGCGCTGGTGGCCCGCGGCGGCCAGCCGCTCGAGGTAGTCCTGCCAGTAGGCCTCGCGGTTGGCGCCGAGTTCGTAGAGCAGCTCCCAGTTGTAGATGCCGGTGTTGTGCCCGTCGTCGAAGTGCAGCGTCACGGCGTACTGGCCGACCGGTTCGATCTGCTCGATGTTGACCTCCTCCTTGCCCACCTGCAGCGTCTCCTGGCCCGGGCTGTGGCCGCGCACCTCGGCGGACGGCGAGTAGACGCGCAGGTACTCGCACGGGTACTCGAAGCGGGCGCCGTCGTCGAAGGCGATCTCCAGCACGCGCACGCGCTTGTGCAGCTTGATTTCGGTGGGGCGGGGGGATGCAGGCATCGGGGTCTCTCGTTGTGCGTCAGAGGATGTAACGGCTGAGGTCCTGGTCGGCGGCCAGGTCGGCGAGCTGGGCATCGACGTAGGCGGCGTCGACGGTGACCGACTGGCCGCTGCGCTCCGAGGCCTCGAACGCGACCTTCTCGAGCAGCCGCTCGAGCACGGTGTGCAGGCGTCGTGCGCCGATGTTCTCGGTCTGTTCGTTGACCTGCCAGGCGAGCTCGGCCAGGCGCGCGACGCCGTCGGCGGCGAACTCGAGGGTCAGGCCATCGGTGGCGAGCAGCGCGCAGTACTGCTCGGTCAGCGACGCGTCGGGCTCGGTCAGGATGCGCACGAAGTCGGCGGTGGTCAGCGCGTCGAGCTCGACGCGGATCGGCAGCCGGCCCTGCAGCTCGGGCACCAGGTCGGAGGGCTTGGCGACGTGGAATGCGCCCGAGGCGATGAACAGGATGTGGTCGGTACGCACCATGCCGTACTTGGTGCTCACGGTGCAGCCCTCGACCAGCGGCAGCAGGTCGCGCTGCACGCCCTCGCGCGACACGTCCGGACCGCTGCCCTCGCCGCGCTTGGCGACCTTGTCGATCTCGTCGAGGAACACGATGCCGTGGTTCTCGACCGCACCGAGCGCGCGCAGCTTGACGTCGTCGTCGTTGACCATCTTCGCCGCCTCCTCGTCGGTGAGCAGCTTCATGGCGTCGCGGATGCGCAGCTTGCGCGTCTTGGTGCGCTGCCCGGCCATGTTCTGGAACATGCCCTGCAGCTGGCTGGTCAGCTCCTCCATGCCGGGCGGCGCCATGATCTCGACGCCGACCGGCGTGGCGCTGACCTCGACCTCGATCTCGCGCTCGTCGAGCTTGCCCTCGCGCAGCATCTTGCGGAATTTCTGCCGGGTGTCGGCGGCGTCCTCGCGGTGGCCGCCATCGGCGTCGTCGCCGTAGCGCCGCGCCGGCGGCAGCAGCGCGTCGAGCACCCGGTCCTCGGCGGCGTCCTCGGCGCGGTGGCGCACCTTGGCCATCTCCTCCTCGCGGGTCAGCTTGACCGCGGCGTCGGCGAGGTCGCGGATGATCGACTCGACGTCGCGCCCGACGTAGCCGACCTCGGTGAACTTGGTCGCTTCGACCTTGATGAACGGCGCGTGGGCGAGGAACGCGAGGCGCCGCGCGATCTCGGTCTTGCCGACGCCGGTCGGGCCGATCATCAGGATGTTCTTGGGCGTCACTTCGCGCGCCAGCTCGGGCGGCAGCTGGCTGCGGCGCCAGCGGTTGCGCAGCGCGATGGCGACCGCGCGCTTGGCGGCGTCCTGGCCGACGATGTGCTTGTCCAGCTCCTGGACGATCTCGCGCGGGGTCATCTGGGTCATCAGTCGCAGGCCAGTTCTTCGATCGTGAGGTTGCGGTTGGTGTAGACGCAGATGTCGGCGGCGATGCCGAGCGCGCGTTCGACGATCTCGCGTGCCGGAAGCTCGGTGTTCTCGAGCAGCGCCCGCGCGGCGGCCTGGGCGAACGCGCCGCCGGAACCGATCGCCATCAGGGCGTTCTCGGGTTCGACCACGTCGCCGTTGCCGGAGATGATCAGCGACTGCTGCGCGTCGGCGACGCAGAGCATCGCCTCGAGACGCCGCAGCAGGCGGTCGGTGCGCCAGTCCTTGGCCAGCTCGACGGCCGCGCGGGCCAGCTGGCCGTGGTGCTGCTCGAGCTTCGCCTCGAAGCGCTCGAACAGCGTGAAGGCATCGGCCGTGCCGCCGGCGAACCCGGCCAGCACCTTGTCCCCGTAGAGCCGGCGCACCTTGCGCGCGTTGCCCTTGAGCACCGTCTGCCCGAGCGTGACCTGGCCGTCGCCGCCGACCACCACCTGGCCACCGCGCCTGACCGAAAGGATGGTCGTTCCGCGAAACTGTTCCACGCGCGATCCCCCGCCTGCGAGCGTGCGATTCTAACTCAGCCGCCGGCGTCGGCGCGCTGCAGGCCGGGTTCATCGGCGCGCAGCGCGGCCTGGATCTCCGGGCTGTCCCACTCGCGCTGGCCGGGTACGTGATGGCGGATCGTTCCCTCGGCGTCGAGGATCACCGTGGTCGGCAGGCCGCGCATCTTCCACGGCTTCTGCGTGCGGCCCCTGCTGTCGAGCAGGATGGTCAGGTCGAGCGGCTGCTGGCGCAGGAACAGCGCGATGTCGTAGGGCTCGTCGCCGACGTTGACCGCGAGCACCTTCAGCGGCTGTCCGGCGAAGGCCTTCTGCAGTCGCTCCAGGGTCGGCATCTCGGCGATGCACGGGGGGCACCAGGTGGCCCAGAAATTGATGACCACGACCTCGCCGGTCGCCTTGCCGATGGTGTGCGGGTTGCCGTCGAGATCGTCGAGCGTGAACGGCGGCAGCGGGTCGCCCTTGTACGGGGCGAACGGCGCGGCGGCCAGCGGCAGCGCGACGAGCAGCAGCAGGAGCAGGGCGAGGAGGCGGGGCATCGGTGGAATCCGGAGCGGTTGGGCTGAGTTGGACCATCCTAGCAGGCACACCGTTCCCGGTGGCTGGGCTATGCTGTCGCCCGATTCGGCCAACTGAGGACCACGCGTGGCGACGACACCGGACATCGATGGGGTCGAGGGCTACCTGCTCGACCTGCAGGACCGCCTCTGTGCCAGCCTGGAGGCGCAGGATGGCAGCGCCACTTTCGGCGAGGACCGCTGGGATCGGCCCGAGGGCGGCAGCGGCCGCTCACGGGTGCTCGAAGGGGGCGAGGTGGTCGAGCGCGGCGGCGTGCTCTTCTCCCATGTGCACGGCGACAAGCTCCCGGCCACCGCGTCTGCGCGCCGCCCGGAGCTGGCCGGACGCGCCTTCCGCGCGCTCGGCTGCTCGGTGGTGATCCACCCGCGCAACCCCTACGTGCCGACCTCGCACATGAACCTGCGACTGTTCGTCGCCCTCCACGCCACCGAGGCCCCGATCTGGTGGTTCGGCGGCGGCTTCGACCTGACCCCCTACTACGGCTTCGAGGAAGACTGCGTCGCATGGCACACCGCTGCGCGCGACGCCGTCGCGCCGTTCGGCGACGATCTTTACCCGCGTCTGAAGAAGTGGTGCGACGACTACTTCTACCTGCCGCACCGGCAGGAGCCGCGCGGCGTGGGCGGGCTGTTCTTCGACGACTGGAACGAGGGCGGCTTCGATAATTCGTTCGCGATGGTGCAGAGCGTCGGTGACGCCTACCACGACGCCTACGTCGCGCTGGTCGCCAAGCGCAAGGCGATGCCGTGGGGCGAGCGGGAGAAGGCCTTCCAGAAGTACCGTCGGGGACGCTACGTCGAGTTCAACCTGGTCTATGATCGCGGCACGCTGTTCGGGCTGCAGTCTGGAGGACGGACCGAGTCGATCCTGGCGTCGCTGCCGCCGGAGGTGAGTTGGCGGTATGACTGGCGGCCCGACGCGGATTCGCCGGAGGCAGAACTCTACGATCGCTACCTTAAGCCGCGTGACTGGGTCGGAGGGTCCAGCTAATCCCGATCACGAGCATCCACGAGGAATGTTTCGCATGAGCAAGCCCGTCGT
>CBDTVS010000195.1:0-4464 GCA_965364245.1 uncultured Gammaproteobacteria bacterium
TGCCGCTGCCGTTGTCACCGACCAGGGGCTTGGGCATGAAGGTCGCGGTCTTGCCGTAGGCGTGGGCGACGTTGTGCACGCAGTACTTGAGGATCTGCACCTCGTCGGCCTTGCGCACCAGGGTGTTGAAGCGGGTACCGATCTCGTTCTGACCGGCAGTGGCGACCTCGTGGTGATGGGTCTCGACGGAGACGCCCATCTCCTCCATCGCCAGGCACATGGCCGAGCGCAGGTCCTGCATCGAGTCGACCGGCGGGACCGGGAAGTAGCCGCCCTTGACCGACGGACGGTGGCCCATGTTGCCGCCCTCGAAGACCTTCTCCGAGTTCCACTCGGCCTCCTCGGAGTCGACCTTCACGAACGAGCCGCTCATGTCGATGCCCCAGCGCACGTCGTCGAGGACGAAGAACTCCGGCTCGGGGCCGAAGAACGCGGTGTCACCCAGCCCGGTCGACTGCAGGTAGGCCTCGGCACGGCGTGCGATGGAGCGCGGATCGCGCTCGTAACCCTGCATCGTGGTGGGCTCGACGATGTCGCAGCGCACGATCATCGTGGTCTCGTCCATGAACGGATCGAGCACGGCGGTCGAGGTGTCCGGCATCAGGATCATGTCGGACTCGTGAATCCCCTTCCAGCCGGCGATCGACGAACCGTCGAACATCTTGCCTTCGGTAAAGGTGTCCTCTTCGACACAGTGGGCAGGCACCGAGACGTGCTGCTCCTTGCCGCGGGAGTCGGTGAAGCGGAAGTCGACGAACTTGACCTCCTTCTCTTCGATCATCTTCAGAACATCGGACGCAGACATGGTTATTTCCTCCAGATTGCAGACGTCAACACGGGTCGGGCCGCGCGGGATGCGGCGGTCTCGGCCTCGGCTGGCGATACGAAAGCATGTGCCGTGCCAGCCGGGTCACGGCGCCAAGTCATTAAAAAACCGATGATTCCCTTGGCTATGCCACGATAAACGCACCATATTGGTGCATATATTGCCCTACTGGCACCGAATCGGTGCGCTCAATGATAGTGCACACGGACGCTGCGCACCTCGTCGAGCCTCTCGGCGGCACTGGCGAGTGCCGCACCGATGGCGCGCAACGCTGCCAGATCGCCACCCGCGAGGTCGAGCGGAAGCAGCACCTCGACCTCGATCCTGCCATCGAGGTAGTGCAGGGTGATGGCCTCGATGTCGTCGGCATGCGCGATCCCGGTCCAGCACTCGCGCAGCCTGGCCACCATCTTCTCGCGCAACGGCAGGTGCATCGACGGCGCCGCCACCTCGTCGTCCTCGGGGTCGATGTGCACCGTGACGTCGGCCACCTCGTCGATGGTGTGGATCAGGTGCCAACGCACCTTTTCGCTTAGCTGATGCCCTTCCGAGACGCTGATGGTCGGATCGACCATGATGTGCACGTCGACCAGCGCCTCGGAACCCATGCGTCGGGTCCTCAACATGTGCAGCGCACCGACCCCCTCGACCTCGAGGATGGCGTTGCGGATCGCCTCCAGCCGCTCGGGCTCGAGCGCGGTGTCGACCAGTTCGTGGATGCTCTCCGCGGCGAGATCCCAGCCCGCCTTCGCGATCATCAGGCCGACGATGACCGCGGCCACCGCGTCGAGGTAGTCGAACCCGGCCATCGCACCGCCGATGCCGACGATCACCACCACCGAGGAGATGGCGTCCGTGCGGTGGTGCCAGGCGTTGGCGCGCAGCAGGTTCGAGCGCTGCTGCCGCGCCACCCGCATGGTGTAGTGGAACAGCGCCTCCTTGGCGACGACCGAGACCACCGCGGTGCCGAGGGCGAGCAGCGTCGGGTGGAGCAGGCGCGTCGGGTCGACCATGCGCGCGATGGCGTCCCACGCGATCCCGGCCGCGACCAGCATCAGCAGCACGCCGACCGCGACCGTCGCCACCGTCTCGATGCGCGCATGGCCGTATGGGTGGCGCTCGTCGGCATGCTCACTGCCGAGCTTCGCGGCGTAGAGCACCACGCCGTCGCTGATCAGGTCGGAGAACGAGTGGATGCCGTCGGCGACCAGCGCGGCCGACTGCCCGATGATGCCGAACAGCACCTTGAGCAGCGACAGGATGACGTTGATCACCGCGCCGACCAGGGTGACCCGACGCGTCTCGGCATAGCGGGCGCCGTCGGGGGTGCCGGCGCGCCCGGGTGGTGTCGTACCGGCGTGGTGGCCCGCGCCCATCAGCTCTCGCCCGAACCGACGCGCACCGTGACCACCAGCTCGTCGTCGCCATGCTCGATGCCGAGCAACTCGTGGCCGTTGATGCGGCACCACGCCGGGATGTCCTTGGCGGCGCCCGGGTCGGTGCAGGTCACCGCGAGCTCGTCGCCCGGGGCCAGCTCGGCGACCCGGTTCTGGGTGCGGATCACCGGCATCGGGCAGAGCAACCGCCGGCAGTCGAGCTGGTGGCGGCTCACACGTGCCACCCGGCCGGGATCGCGTCCGACGCCAGCGGCACGACGTCGAGGGTCTGCGCCTCGCCCTCGACCGGCACCACCTCGACGCGCACCGCCTCGGCATCGCGGCCCTGGCTGTAGCGCGCGACGATACGCGCCGCGAGCTGCAGGTCGTCGTCATCGGCGCTACCGTCGAGCAGCGCCAGTGGCCCCGGGTGGCTGGTCGGGATCAGGTGGGTGAACTGGCGCCGGTAGCCCTGCAGGAACTTCACCTCGCCCTCCTCGCGCGCGATCACCAGCTTGAAGTGCGCGCGCGGGCGCAGGTGGCGCCCCACCTTGAGCAGCATGATGTCGTCGAGCTCGTAGTCGCGCTGGCCCCGTGCCTGCCACAGGTCGGCGAGCTTGGCCGAGTAGCTGGCGTCGGTCAGGAAGCAGCAGCCACCGGCCGGCTGCGCGTAGTCTTCGATGCCGAAGCGCTTCGCGAGCGCGACCTGCGGCTTGCGCGAGCGGCCGCTGAAGTCATGCAGCTTGTGCCGGTCGACCCAGCCCTCGCGCTCGGGCAGCGTCTCGGGCAGGTGGCGTGCGCAGAGCGGTCGCAGCAACCGGTCGCCAACTCCCGACTCGTCGGCCACCAGCGGCATGGTCGCGCTGCGCTGGGACATCGGCCTCTGGCCGACCACCTCGCCGGTGACGATGAAGTCGAAATCGTGCTCGCGCATCCAGGCGTACGCCTTGCCGACCATGAACACCTTGCAGTCGAGGCACGGATTGAGGTTCTTGCCATAACCGTGGCGCGGGTTGAGCAGCACGTTCTTGTACTCGTCGACGATGTCGACGATGTGCAGCCGGATGCCGAGCTGCTCGGCGACCCACAGCGCGTTGTTGCGTTTCGGCTTGGCCTTGTCCTGCTTGCGAATGGCGTGGGTGTGGCCCTCGACGCAGAAGCCGGTGTAGAAGTTGATCCCCTCGACGTGGACGCCCTGCTCCTGCACGACGCGCGTGGCGAGCATCGAGTCGAGCCCGCCGGAGATCAGGGCGACCGCCTTGCGCTGCTTGCTCATCGGGGAAACGGGCCGGCCGGGAGGGTCGCAGAGAATACCAGAAGGGCCGGCGCGGGGTCATGCCGCACGTTGCAAGGCCGGCGGGCGATTGCCATAGTTCCAGCAGGGGTGCGCCACGACGGCGCAACACCGATGGGCCAGCGGCCCGAACGGGAGAGGGACCATGTTCGAAACCGCCGAACTCGGGCGCAAGCTGTCGCGCCAGGAGTACAAGCAGCGCGTGCCCGAGTTGCGCACCGAGCTGCTCGAGGCGCAGCGCAAGCTGCTCGCCGACGCCTCGTTCCCGACCATCGTGGTCTTCGCCGGGGTCGACGGAGCCGGCAAGGGCGAGATCGTCAACCTGCTGTCCGGCTGGCTCGACCCGCGCTGGCTGGTCACCCGCGCCTACGGCGCCCCTTCCGAGGAGGAACGCGAACGACCCGAGTACTGGCGCTACTGGCGCGACCTGCCACCGAAGGGCCAGATCGGCCTGTTCCTGAGCTGCTGGTACTCCAACCCGGTGCTGCGCCGGGTCATCGACGACGCCCCCCTAGCCGACTTCGACGAGCAGCTCGACCGCATCACCGCCTTCGAACAGGGCCTGGCCGACGACGGCGCGCTGATCCTGAAATTCTGGCTGCACCTCGACAAGGCCTCGCAGAAGAAACACTTCAAGCGGCTCGAAAAGGATCCGGAGCTGAAGTGGCGGGTCACCGAGAGCGACTGGAAGCACTGGCGGCTCTATGACCGTTTCATCGAGGCCGCCGAACGGACCATCCGCAAGACCAGCACCGGCCACGCACCGTGGCGGATCATCGAGGGCTTCGACCTCGGTTACAGCAGCACCCAGGTCGGCACGCTGATCAGCGAATCGATCGAGAAGCACCTCAAGCGGGTCAAACGGCGCAAGGAGGTCGTGAAGGCGCACCGCGAGGCCGAGATGGCGCTCGCCGAGGAGGAGCAGGCCGAGCGGCTCGCGGACGCCAGCGAGGCCGAGGACGAAGGGG
>CBDTVS010000196.1:0-4443 GCA_965364245.1 uncultured Gammaproteobacteria bacterium
CCCGCCGCGGCCGCATCGCTGAGCAGCGCGCCGAGGTCGTCGATGCCGCGGCCGAGGGTCTCGGCACGACCGCCCAGCGTCGCGGCGACGGTGCGAATGTCGGCCAGCGAGGCGGCGACCGCTTCGCGGTTCGCGTTGTTGAAGATGGCACCGAAATTACGCGCCGCCTCGGTCAGTTCCAGGGTCGCCACGTCGACGCGCGCGAGGAGTTCGCTGCCCACGTCGTTGATGCGGCCCATCAGCGAGGGCCGGCTCGGGATCCCCGGGTACGCCTGGCTTTCACCCGCGAGCAACGGTTCGCCCCGCCCCTCGCTGCTCAGCTCGACGTAGGAGAGTCCTGTCAGGCCCTGGGTGGAGAGCCGCGCGATGGTGTCGGTGAGCACGGGAACCGCGCGGTCGATGTCGATCTCCAGCCGCACACGCCCCGGGTCGTTGGGGGCGAGACCGATGGCACGCACCCGGCCGACGTCGACACCACGGTAGCGCACCGTGGAATTCACGCGCAGCCCGGCGACCGAGTCGGTCAGGTAGACGAGGTAGGTGTTGGACGCGGGCTTGGGATCGCCGAAACCGAACCAGACGCCGGTGACGATGATCGCCGCGGTGAGCACGACGACGAACAGGCCAACGATGGCGTAGGCGGGGCGGGTCTGCATTCAATCGTTCCCGGGACGCTCGGCGGGCCGACGCACGGCGGTTGGAATGGGCGATGTTAGGTGAGCGCGCGCGGCGATACCAGCGCGGCGCGGCGGCATGACGACGGTCGCGGCGCGCATCATCCGCCCAGTGCCGCGCGCCCGCGCGGGCCGTTGAAATAGGCCTGTAGTTCGGGATGCGGGTCGTGACGCAGCTCGGCGACGCTGCCGGTGCCGACGATGCGCCCCGCGGAGAGGTAGGCGACGCGATCGGTGGCGTGGCACAGCGTGTCGAGGTCGTGGGTGACGATCACCACCGTCAGGCCAAGTGAATCGCGCAACTGCACGATCAGCTCGTCCATCGCCCCGGCACCGACCGGGTCCAGCCCGGCGCTGGGCTCGTCGAGGCACAGCAGCTCCGGGTCGAGGGCCAGCGCGCGCGCGACCGCCGCGCGCTTGCGCATGCCGCCGCTGAGCTCGGCCGGGTAGAGTCGCCCCGCCTCGCACGGCAACCCGACCAGCGCGAGCTTCAGCGAGGCCAGTTCCTGGATCGTCGCGGCGGAGAGCCCGGTGTGCTCGCGCAGCGGCAATGCCACGTTGTCGAGCACGCTCAGCGAGCTGAACAGCGCGCCCTGCTGGAACATCACGCCGATGCGCCGGCGCAGGCGCGCGGCGGCGCGATCGCCGATGCCGACCACCTCCTGGCCGAACACCTGGATCGAGCCGGCGGCCGGGCGGTCGAGCATGATCAGCTGGTGCAGCAGCGTGGTCTTGCCGGCGCCGCTGCCGCCGACCAATGCGAACACCTCGCCGCGCGCGACGTCGAGGTCGAGGTCGTCGAGCACCACCTGGCGCGCGTAGCGGGCGACCAGGCCGCGCACCTCGATGACCGTCTCGCGCGCCATTTCAGATCCGCATCCAGCTGAACAGGATCGAGAACGCGGCGTCGACGACGATCACCAGGAAGATGCCGTGCACGACGCTGATCGTGGTCTGCCGGCCGACGCTGTCGGCGTCGCCGCGCACCAGGAAGCCGCGATAGCAGCCGACCGCGGCGATCAGCAGCGCAAACACCGGTGCCTTGCCGATGCCGATCAGGAAATGGCGCGCCGAGATCACCTCCGGCATGCGCGCGAAGAACTGTTCGAAGGTGACGTCGAGGATCGCGGCCGACATCACCATGCCACCCAGGATGCCGAGCACGTCGGCGAACATGGTCAGCAGCGGCAGCGCGATCATCAGGCCGAGCAGCTTGGGCAGCACCAGGATCTCGAGCGGCGAGATGCCCAGCGTGCGCAGCGCGTCGACCTCCTCGTTGACCTGCATGGTGCCGATCTGCGCGGCGTAGGCCGAACCGGTGCGGCCGGCCACGATCACCGCGGCCATCACCGGCGCCAGCTCGCGCAGCATGGTCAGCGAGACCAGTTCGACGACGTAGATGTTCGCGCCGTAGGTGCGCAGCTGCACGCCGCCCTGATAGGCGATCACGATGCCGATCAGGAAGCTCAGCAGGCCGATGATCGGCAGCGCGTTGACGCCGGCGGCGTGCAGCGTGTCGATGATCTCGCGCCAGCGCAGGTGGCGCGGATGGCGCAGCGCGACCAGCAGCGTGACGCTGATCTCACCGAGGAACGCGAACAGCCCGACCACCTCGCCGAACAGCGCGACGCTGCCGCGACCCAGTCGCTCGAGGTACCCCGGGCCCGGCTCGGGCAGCGGACAGACGAAGCCGGCGAGCCGCGCGTCGACCAGCGCCAACAGCTCGCGGAACTCCTCGCGCAGCCCCTCGATCGTCACCTCGCCACCGCCGTCACGCAGCCTGTCGAGCAGCTGACGGAGTGCCAGCGCGCCGCCGGTATCGAGCGCGATCAGGCCGCTGGCGTCGACGCTGCGCGGGCCGGGTTCGACCGCAGCGAGTTGCGACTCCAGGTCGGCGAGCGACACGGTGATCCACGCCCCGGCGAGCCGCAGCGTGGCGGCGTCCGCGGAACGCTCGATGCGGGCGGGGTGACGGGCGGTGTCGATCATCCTGACCGGTGCGGTGGGGCTCGACCCGATACTAGTCGCACGGACCGGGGGCGGCCACTTTACACGGCGGCCCGACTCGCTTATAAACCAAGCGATCGCTTGGTTTAGTGAAGATGCCCAAGACCGCCCACAAGGAACGCGCCCCGCGTCAGGACAACCGTCGCAGCGCACTGCTCGACGCCGCCGCGAACCAGTTCGCCGAGCGCGGCTTCCACGCCACCTCGACCCGCGAACTGGCCGCGGCGGTCGGCATGCTGCCCGGCTCGATCTACTACCACTTCCCGTCCAAGAACGACCTGCTGGTCGCGGTCTACGACGAGGGGGTGCGGCGTATCGAGTCGGCGGTTGGCCACGCCGTCGACGGCGTCGACGACCCCTGGGCCCGGCTCGAGGCGGCCTGCACCGCGCACCTCGAGGCCCTGCTCGACGGCAGCGCTTACGCCCGCGTCGTGGTGCGCGTGCAGCCCGGGGACGCCAACGAGGCCGATGCCGCACTGATCGCGCTGCGCGACCGCTATGAAGCGCTGTTCACCGACCTGGTCAGCGCGCTCGACCTGCCCGACGCCAGCACCCGCCGTGCCCTGCGCCTGCTGCTGCTCGGTGCGCTGAACTGGGTCCAGCACTGGTACCGCCCGGGGCGTGACACCCCGCGCACCATCGTCCGCCGCTTCATGGGCCTGCTGGCCCGGGGAGAGAACTCATGAACGCTACCGCCCGCAGCGACGGCCACGACGCCGTCCCCTACAAGGTGCTGGTGACCAAGGTCGGCCTCGACGGCCACGACCGCGGCAGCCGGCTGGTCGCCAACGCGCTGCGCGACGCCGGCATGGAGGTGGTCTACACCGGTCCCTGGCAGTCGATCCCGGCGGTGGTCAAGCTCGCCACCGAGGAGGACGTCGACCTGATCGGCATCAGCTCGCTGGCGACCGACCACCTGATCGTGCCGCAGCTGATGGAGGCGCTGCGTGAGGCTGGCCTCGGCGACGTGCCGGTGATCGTCGGCGGCATCGTGCCCGACGACGACGAGCGGATGCTGCTCGAGTCCGGCGTATCGCGCGTCTACCACCCGGGCAGCGCGCTGGCGGAGATCGCCACCGACGTGACCGGGTTGTGCGCGGCCGCGCGCCGCGGAGTGGCGTCGTGAGCGGCGCGGCGCGCAGTGGCGCGAACGCACCCGCCGCCCCTGCCGGGGACGCACGCGAGCGCTGGGAACGGGAGATCGCCGCCGTGCCGGGCGCGACCGACCCGCTGCACAACCGCTCGGGCATCGAGGTCAAGCCGCTCTACACCCCGTCAGACTGGGACGCGTCACGCCATGACGCCGAGCTCGGCTACCCGGGCCAGGCGCCGTTCACGCGCGGCATCTACCCGTCGATGCACCGCGGGCGGCGCTGGACCCAGCGCCAGCTGATCGGCCTCGGCACGCCGGCCGACTACAACGCCCGGCTGCGCACCATCCTCGATGCCGGCGCCACCGCGATCAGCCTGATCCCGTGCAACTCGGTCTACCGCGGCGTCGACGCCGACACCGTCGATCCGCTGCTGCTCGGCACCTGCGGCACGGTGATCAACACGCCGCAGGACTTCGCCGACGCCCTCGAGGAGATTCCCATCGAGCAGCTGTCGATCGGCCTCAACGACCCGCTGCCGTTCACGCTGCTCGCCCAGCTGCTGGTGGAGGCCAAACGGCGCGGCGTGCCGTGGACGGCACTGCGCGGGACCTCCAACCAGAGCGACTACCTGTCGCACTTCGTCGCCAACCACATGTTCTTCCGCCTCG
>CBDTVS010000197.1:0-4426 GCA_965364245.1 uncultured Gammaproteobacteria bacterium
GGCAAGACCGCCAAGATTGGCGACCTGATCGCGCCGGGCGACACGCTGGTGACCGGGCCCGACAGCGAGGCGGTGGCGGTGCATAACCAGGACGCGCTACTGCTGCGCGCCAACACCACGCTGCAGATCGACAGCGACGACAAGACCCTGATCAACTTCATGCGCGTCACCGCCGGAGCCGTGCTCTCGGTATGGGGTCCGCGTAAGCAGGCGATCGGCATCACCACGCCGCTCGCCTCGATCGGCATCCGCGGCACCGGCATCTACGTCGACAGCACCCCGGAGTTCACCTACGCCTGCACCTGCTACGGGGTCGCCGACCTGGTGCCGATCGCGGCGCCAGACAAGCTAAGAACCGTCAAGACGACCTACCACGATGCTCCGTTCTTCATCTACCCGAACGCCGAGGAACCGCTGGTCTCGGGTCCGGTGATCAACCACACCGACGAAGAGCTGATCATGCTCGAGGCGCTGTTCCGCCGCGTCCCGCCCTTCACGACCCACCCCAACTACCTGGGCGGCGGTTACTGACGCAGATAGGCCACCGCCCGAAGACGGTGGCCTATCGTTTAGGAGCGGCTGGCGCGGGGTTCAGTCGCGCAGCTTGATGTCGTGCTCGGTGGTCATCTCGCCGTCCTCCTCGACGAGCGCGACGACGCTCTTGTCGGGGCTGACCACCACCGGTTGCGGGTCCTGGAACAGGGGATGACGCACGAACGAACTCCAGCCGAAGTTCTCGTGGCTGTTGATGGTCATCGCCTGCTCCTCGGTCAGCTCCTTGACCATCTGGTTGTGCTTGACCCCGTTGGTCTTGCGGCGCTCGTCGTTCATGTCGGCGGCTCCCGATGTCTGGCGTGGACCCATGGATCAGGTTAACGAAAAATTAGCGCGCCGGGGACGAAACGCAAGCTGCACTGCAACATGACGCACGCAAGGCGTGCCCGGGCACCTCAGGAGGCGGCCGCGAACCCCGGTACGACCGGGCCGACGGGGTCCCGCGCGCCCTGCCGCTGCTCGATGAGCAGCCGGGTGAAGGCCTCGGCCGGCAACGGCGGCGAGAAGAGATAACCCTGGCCCAGCGCGCAACCGCGCCGGCGCAGGAACTCGAGTTGCGCGGTCTCCTCGATCCCCTCGGCGACCACCTCCAGCTCGAGTCCGTGAGCGAGATTGATGATGGTGCTGACGATGCGCGCGTCGTCCGGGTCGTCGACGTCGGAGACGAAGCTGCGGTCGATCTTGAGCCGGTGGATCGGGAACCTGCGCAGGTAATTGAGCGACGAGTAGCCGGTACCGAAATCGTCGATCGAGGTTTGGATACCGAGGTCGTGGAAGTCGCGCAGCAGCTCGATGCTCTCCTCCGGGTGATCCATCACCAGGCTCTCGGTCAGCTCGAGTTCGAGGCAGCGGGCCGGCAAACCCGCCTCGGCGAGCGCGTTGCGTACCTTCTCCATCAGGGCGCCGTCGCGGAACTGGCGTGCCGAGAGGTTCACCGCGATTGTGAAGTGGCCGTAGCCCATGTCGTGCCAGACGCGCGCCTGGCGGCACGCCTCGCGCAGCACCCACTCGCCGATGCGCACGATCAGCCCGCTCTCCTCGGCGATCGGAATGAATTCGGCCGGCGAGACGGTCCCCAGCTCGCTGTGGTTCCACCGTAGCAGCGCCTCGGCACCGTGCAGCGAGCCGTCGGCGAGGGCCACCTGCGGCTGGTAGTAGAGCTCGAGCTCGTCGCGCTCGATGGCGCGGGCGATGCTGCTCTCGAGCAGCAGGCGCACCTGGGCACGGGCATTGAGCTCGGGCATGTAGTACTCGAAACGCCCCCGACCGCGCTCCTTGGCCCGGTACATCGCGGTATCGGCGTTCTTGAGCAGCTCGTCGGACGTGGTGCCGTCGCTGAAGGCGACCGCGATACCGATGCTCGCCGCCGCCTTGAGCTCGAACTCGCCGATGCGCACCGGCGGTTCGAGCAGGCGCAGCACGCGCTCGGCGAGGTTGCTGATCTGCAGGTCATCGTCGACCCGCTCGACCATCACCGCGAACTCGTCACCGCCCATGCGTGCCAGCGTGTCGGTCTGGCGCACGGCCTCGGCCAGGCGCTTGCCCACCTCGACGAGCAGCTTGTCGCCGGTCTCGTGACCGAGTGAATCGTTGACCGTCTTGAACCGGTCGAGGTCGAGGAACATCACCGCGAGCCGGGTGCCCTCGCGTCGCGCGGTGACCAGTGCGTGGTCGAGATGTGCGGTGAACAGGCGCCGGTTGGCCAGCCCGGTCAGCGCGTCGTGGTGGGCCATGTGATCGAAGCGCCGCTCGTTGTCGCGCAGTTCCTGCTCGACCCTACGGCGGTGATCGATCTCGTCCTGCAGCAGTTCGTTCTGCTCGCGTTCCTTGTGCAGCGCGACGCGGTAGCCGTGGCGCACCAGGCCGACGAACATCAGCATCAGCAGCAGCGCGACGAACAGGAACTTGAGCGTCAGGTCGGTGGTGACCTCCTCGAGCGCGTGCAGGTCCTTGGCGGCGTCGAGATAGACCTCGAAGGCACCGATAAACAGGTCGTCGGCCATGACCGGCACGTAGGTCTCGATGACGTCGCCGGCGAACTGGTCCTTCTCCAGCGTGGCCTGGTCGCTGGTGACCAGCTTGCTGTAGAGCTTGCCGGAGGCGACGTCGTCCCAGAAGTAGGCATGCTGGTTGACGGTGCCGATCTCGGCCGGCTCGCTGGAGTGCATGATCACGCCGGCCGAGTCGAACACGCGGACCTTGTGCATGCCCGCCTTCTCGCGCCCCTCCTCGAGCAGCCGCGCACTGGCGGTCGGCATCACCCCGGTGATCATCGCGTCGCGACCGACGATCGACTCGAACAGGCGCGCGACCTGCAACGCCTTGTATTCGATCTGGTCGATGTGGCTGTGCTGGTGACGCGGAAAGGCGTAGGCGAACCAGAACAGGCCGAGGACCACGGCGGCAGCGACCAGCGTGACGGCGCCTGACAGCAGCAATCGCCCTTGTGCCGAACGCCTCGACCTAGCCACGCCCATCCACCCGTTCTCCCACCCCGAAAAGCGGGTTCGAGTTTACGAGTTTTTGATCCAAGTCAAATTAGGAAATCTACGTACCCGACCGGTTCGGGTCCCCATGCGGCCCGCTGTCTGCGGGGCGGTGCAGCAGGCCGAGCGCGAACAGCAGCGACGCGACGACAACGATCGACGGCCCGGTCGGGGTGTCGAAGCCGAGCGAGCCGGCCAGGCCGCCGGAGACGGCGAGCATGCCAACCAGGGCCGCGATGACGACCATCTGCTCGGGGGTCCGTGCGAAGTGACGCGCGGTGGCGGCCGGGATCACCAGCAACGAGGTGACCAGCAGTACGCCGACCACCTTCATCGCCACCGCGGTCACCAGCGCGATCAGCAGCATGAACGCCAGGTGGACGCGGGCGACGGCGATCCCCTCGGCGGCGGCGAGCTCCGCGTGCACCGTCACCGCGAGCAGCGGGCGCCACAACCACGCCATCGCCAGGCCGACCAGCAGCAGGGTCAGGCCGATCCAGGCGAGGTCGGCGGTCCCGACCGCCAGAATGTCGCCGAACAGGTAGGCGAACAGATCGACGCGCACCGACTCCATGCGGCTGAGCAGCACCAGGCCGGTGGCGAGTGCCCCGTGCGCGACGATGCCGAACAGCGTGTCGGAGGCGAGGCGCGGCTGGTGCCGTCCCAGTGCGACCAGCAGCAACGCCGCGACCAGGCAGGTCGCGACGATGCCGAGACGCGGCGCGACGTCGAGCAGCAGGCCGAGGGCCACGCCGAGCAACGCGGCATGGGCCAGCGCCTCGCCGAAGTAGGCCATGCGCCGCCAGACCACGAAACAGCCGAGCGGCGCAGCGAGCAGCGCCACACCGAGCCCCGCGACCAGTGCCCGCAGCACAAAATCGTCCATCAGTGCGGCTCGTGACCGTCGGCGACCGCGCCGGAGAGGTCGTGCGCATGGTCGTGGTGGTGGGCGTAGATCGCCAGGTCCGCCGCCACCCGGGGACCGAACAGCGCCAGGTACTCGGGATGGATGCGCACCGACTCGGGCTCGCCCTGGCAGCAGACGTGGCGGTTGAGGCAGACCACGTGGTCGGTCGCGGCCATCACCAGGTGCAGGTCGTGCGAGACCATCAGCACCGCGCAGCCGCGCCGGTCGCGCAGCCGGGCGATCAGCCGGTAGAGCTCGGCCTGGCCGTTGAAGTCGATGCCCTGGGTCGGCTCGTCGAGCACCAGCAGCTCGGGGTCGGCGAGCAGCGCCCGGGCCAGCAGCACGCGCTGCAACTCACCGCCCGACAGGCGCTGCACCGGGCTGTGCAGCAGGTGCGCCACGCCGGCCTCGGCGAGCGCCTCGCGGTGCGCAGCGCGCCCGGCGCGACGGGTCAGGGTCAACAGTCGCGAGACGTCGA
>CBDTVS010000198.1:0-4422 GCA_965364245.1 uncultured Gammaproteobacteria bacterium
CGACCGTCGCGGTCGACTCGATGAGCTTCCACAAGCCGGTCTACGTTGGCGACGTGATGTGCTGTTACGCGGAGCCGGTGCGTACCGGCACGACGTCGATCACCTTCCGCATCCAGGCGTTCGTGATCCGTAGCGCCCACTCCGGTGTACGCGTGAAGGTCACCGAGGGGCTGTTCACGTTCGTCGCCATCGGCGAGGACCGCAAACCGCGGACGATCACGCCCGCGGACGCGTAGCCGGTCTCAGGAGCTGCACGAGAGCATCGAGCACCCGGCGCGGTGCCGCGCCCACTCGGGTCGCTTCGCCGCGAAGCGTTCGCGCTCCGGCTGCTCGTCATAGGGACGACGCAACAGGTCGAGCAGTTCGGCGACGCGCGAGACATCGCCCTGCTCCGCCAGGTCGATCGCCTCCTGGGCGAGGTAGTTACGCAGCACGTACTTCGGATTGATCGCGTGCATCCGCGCCCGACGCGTAGCCTCGTCGACACCGTCATCGCGCACCCGGGCCGCGTAGGCGGCCAGCCATTCACTCACCTTCGGGCGCATCGGCCCGTCCGGAGCGGCCGGGTCGTACCACGCCTCGCGCAGCGGTGCGAGGCGCGCGTCGTCACCGGCATCCTCGGCCGTCGGCACCTCGGCGAGCCGCCGGAAGAAAATCGTCATGTCGGTCTCGGCGAGCTGCAGCGTCTCGAGCAGCCCGTTGAGCAGCGCCTCGTCACGCTGCGGGATGAAGCGCTCCAGCCCCAACTTGGCCATCATCATCGCGGGCCACGCGGTCGCGTAGTGGTCGGCGTAGCCGTCGACCGCGGCCTGCAGACCGGGCACATCGTCAACCAGCGGATGCAGCGCGTTGCCCAGCTGCACGAGGTTCCAGTGCGCGATCTCCGGCTGGGCGCCGTAGCAGTAACGACGGCCTTCGCCGTCGGTGGTGTTGGGCGTCCAGCCGGGCTCGAACCCCTCGAGCCAGCCGTACGGGCCGTAGTCGATGGTCTGGCCGAGGATCGACATGTTGTCGGTGTTCATGACGCCGTGCACGAAACCGACACGCATCCAGTGCACGACCAGCTCGGCGGTGCGCCGGCACACCTCGGCGAACATCGCGAGGTAGGTTTCCGGCGCTGGCGGCCCGAGGTGCGGAAAATCCTGGGCGAGCGTGTATTCGGCCAGCCGACGCAGGGTGTCGTGGTCGCCGCGCGCGGCGAAGATCTGGAAGTTGCCGAAGCGGGTGAACGACGGCGCAACCCGGCACACCACGGCGCCGGGCTCGTCACGCGGGTGGCCGTCGTAGAACATGTCGCGGCGCACCGTCTCGCCGGTGGTGACCAGGCTCAGCGCCCGGGTGGTCGGCACGCCGAGGTGGTGCATCGCCTCGCTGCACAGGAATTCGCGCAGCGACGAGCGCAGCACCGCGAGCCCGTCGGCGTGGCGCGCATAGGGCGTGCGTCCGGCGCCCTTGAGCTGCAGCATCCAGCGCTGCCCGTCGGGTGCCACCGCTTGACCGAGGTTGATCGCGCGGCCGTCGCCAAGTTGCCCTGCCCAGTGGCCGAACTGGTGACCGCCGTAACACATCGCGAACGGATCCATGCCGGGCAGCAGGCGGTTGCCAGAGAAGACCTCGGCAAACGATTGCGAAGCGGTCGCCGCCGCGTCGAGACCGAGCAGCTCGGCGACCTCGGGCGCGTGCGCGACCAGTCGCGGTGCGGCACAGCGACGCGGCATCACGCGCGAGTAGCAGGCGTCGTGGACCTGGCGCGGGTGCACCGCGTCGGACGGGTCGGCCGGCAGCTCGCGGGTGAAACGGTTGTCGAACGCCAGGCTCAGCGGGTCCGGGGTGCCCGTTGCGAGCGGCGGATCGATGGGAGTGGCCTGGGCCATGCGCGGTCTCTTCGGAGGGGAGTGACTGGTTAGGACCCCACGCCGCGGCGCGCGTTCCCGATTGCGGTTCAGAAGCCGAGCATCCGCTCGTAGTACGCCCTGGCCTCGACGGCGCGCTTCATCGCCGCACGGCGGATCTCGGCGTAGTCGTCGAGCAGCGTGTCGACGACGCGGCGATCGAGCCGATGGTTGTGCACCTCGTCGCGCAGGATCGCCTGCACGCGAACGCGATCGAACCCGGCACGGTAGGGCCGGTCCTCGACCAGCGCGGTGAACACGTCGGCGACCGCGAGGATGCGTGCGCCGGTCGAGAGGCGCTCGTCGGCCAGGTGGAACGGGTAGCCGTTGCCGTCGAGCTTCTCGTGGTGCAGGCCGGCCCAGTCGGCGATCTGCCCGAAGCCCTCGATCGAGCGCAGGATCGCGTAGGTGAAGTAGCTGTGCTGGCGCATCACCTGCATCTCCGCCTCGGTCAGCCGCTCCGGCTTGTCGAGGATCGCGTTCGGGACCGCGAGCTTGCCGAGGTCGTGGGTCACCCCGGCGATGCCGAGCAGGCGCACGTCGAGCTCGCCGAGGCCGAAGCGCCGCGCGATCTGCACCGCGCTCTCGGCGACGCTCGCCGAGTGGGTCGAGGTGAAGCGCGAACGGTAGTCGATGATGTGGCTGAGCAGCGTCGCGACCGACTCGATCTGCTCGAGGTCGGCGGTGATGCGCCGGTGCGGGCCGCCGTTGAGCAGCGTCGAGTAGAGCCTTGGTGAGACCAGGTCGAACCAGAACTCCTCGGTCCCCGAGACGGTCATCAGCAGGTCGACGACATCGGCGTGTACCAGCGTGCCACTTACGGCCCGCGCCGCGTCCTGGATCGCCGACACCTGGTGCAGGATGTAGACGTCGCGATCGATCTTGCGCTCGACGAAGTCGGCCATCAGCAGCACCTGCGAGGCGAAGACGTCGCGGTCGTCGATCGGGCGGTCCCACTCGCTCCACTGCCGGTGATGGTGGCGTACGACCGGCGCCGCGTGGGCGAGCACCGCCGTGCCCTCGAGCAGGTCGGCGCCGATGCGGCAGTGCGGGTCGAGGTCGTCGTCGAAGCGGTGGATGCGCTGCTTCTCCTCGAGCGACAGCGCGCCGACGTCGTGCATCAGCGCGGCGACGAAGATGCGCTCGACCTCGTCCGCAGCGAGACTGGCCGCCTCTGCCATGCGCCATGCCGTGTAGCCGGTGCGCAGCTGATGCGAGCTGATGTCCGGCGCCGCGAGGTCCATCGCGTCGGAGATCGACAGCAGCAGGTTGCCGAGATTGACCGTGAAATCCTGGTACACGGAAGGTTCCTGTGGCTTTGTTTCGGCGGACCGGCGGCGTCAGCCTAGCACGTCACAACCAGTCGGTGAGTTGCACGCCGAGACCGAGGCTGGTGACGTTGTGGTCGTAGTCGATCAGGCTCTCGCCGTAGCCGTTGAAGAACTGCAGGTAGCCGCGTAGCTGGCCGTGCAGCGGGAAGCTCCAGTCGAGCTGCAGCGCGCCGCGTGGCGTGTCGAGATCGAGGTTGTGACGCCCCATCGCCGTGAAGGTGTGGTGGCCAGCCTTGTAGACGCCGAGCAGCTCGAAGTTGCCCAGGTAGTCGTCGATGTCGGGGTTGTCGTCGGTCGCGGCGTCCTCCGGCAGGCGCCACCACGGTTTGAACGCCAGCGCGAGGTCGCCACGCTCGAGCACCATGGAGGCGTAGAGCCGGTTCCAGCTGCGCGAGAGCTCCCCGGCGCGGCCGTTCGACTGGTGCGACAGGCCGACCGCGTTGAGCCGGTTGGTGAAACCGAGGAAGTTCCAGTCGTTGCCGAACGACAGCCACGCCTCGGGTTCGTGATTGCTCTCGCGGAACGGCGACGAGACCACGTCGTCGGTCTGGAACTGCTGCCAGAACGAGCGGTTGGTGTAGGCGAAGAACAGGTCTCCCCCGCTGCCGAACAGGTCTCTCGCCACGGGAAACTTCAGGCTGATCTGGAACTTCGTCTCGACCGGCTTGAACACGTCGTCGCCGAGCCCTGGGTACTGACCCGCGAACGGCCCGGTGTTCGGGTCGGAGAAGTTGTAGGCGACCAGGAAGTAGTTCGGCCGGTGCGGGGTGATCACGAACGGGCGACCCATGGTCGCCTGCTCGGCGGCCAGCCGCCGGGTCACCACGGGCGCGGGCGTCGCGGCCGGTTCCACGCCATCGGCGGTCGCGACCGGCTCGTCCCTGCAGTCGCGACGCAGGTCGCCGAGCGTCACCTCGTCACCCGACGTTCGCATCCGCTCGAGCAGGCACGCGTCGAACCCGGTCACCGTCTCGTCGGCCAGCCCCCAGGCCGGGGCTGCCAGGCACACGAACAGCAGCCAGCGCAGGCAGGCGGGCGAGGCATGGAAGCTCATCGATCGGTCTCCTTCGGGGAAGGCGCCCGGCGATGGACGCAGGCGCGCAAGTCACCGGCGCCATTGGACGGCGTCGCGTGAGCCAGGTCAAACCGTCGCGCCGCGGCGACGCATGGCATGCGCCACGGCGGTATCATGATGTACG
>CBDTVS010000199.1:0-4372 GCA_965364245.1 uncultured Gammaproteobacteria bacterium
CCTTGGTCTGGCCCATCGAGGGGTGGTTGTGGCCCGGCTGGTAGTGCACGTCGAGCTTGTCGATGATGTAGTCGACCTTCTCGCCCTTGTAGGCACGGATCGCCTTGTCGATGTTCCACTTGCATGCCTGGCTGTCGAGAAACAGCGTCGTGAAGGCGTTGCCGCGACCGTCGAAGGCGGTGTGCAGCGGACCGAGGCCCAGCTCCGGCTCGCCGGCGACCACGTCGCGCTCCTTGATCTTGCCGGCGAACAGGTCGGGAAAGCGGCGCACGTCGAGGATGGTGACCGTCGGCGACAGCTTGCCGTTGACCATGATGTAGTTGCCGTCCGGGGCGCTGTTGACGCCGTGCGGGCTGTTCGGCACCGGCACGTAGCGGGTGAACGGATTGTTCGCCTTCTTGCGCCCGTCGAGCACCGGCACGCCGTTGATCATCTGCGCCTTGCCGCCCTTGACCGCGGCCTCGATCGCCTTGATGTCGAAGATCACCGCCCAGTCCTGCTCGTTGGCGGTCATCTGCGCCAGGGTGACGCCCTCCTCGCTGTTGTAGCAGCTGGCGACGGCGTACAGCCCCTGGTAGTCGGCGTCGACGTTGTCGAGGTTGCCGTCGACCATCACCTGCCAGGCGACCTCCATCTTCTCGCCGTCGACGGCGGAGAAGATGGCGACGTACTTCGACGGGTCATCGAGGTCGCGGCCGTCGTTGGGGATCGGCACCCGGTGCTCGCCGTTGCAGAAGACGTAGCCGGTCTTGGGGTACTTCTGCGGCCGCAGACCGTGGATGTCGGCCGCGTTGGGGATCTCGATGATCTTGTCGACCTTCATGATGTCGCAGCGGATGCGCGCGACGCGGGTGTTGGCCTTGTCGTTGATCCAGACATAGCGCCCATCGTAGGTGCCGTCGGTGAACGACATGTGCGGGTGGTGGGCATCACCGTTGAGGTAGACCCCGCCGCGCGACTCGAGGTGCTTCTTGGTCTCCGGCAGCAGCCCCTCGGTGAGGATGCGCTTGCTCTCGTTGGTCTGGCCCCAGCCGGTCGCGCTCTCGCGGTTGAACACCGGGATGCGCATCAGCTCGCGCATCGACGGCACGCCGATGATGCGCACCTCGCCGGCCTGGCCGCTGCTCCAGAAGCCGTAGTAGTCGTCGAGCTGGCCCGGATCGACGTTGGCCGACCCTTCGGCGGCCTGCGCCTGGCGCGAGGCCAGCACGCCGTACCCGGTCATGCCGCCGACGCCGGCGATCGCGGCGGCGCCGGCGGTGCCCTTCAGAAGCTCGCGCCGCGTCAAGGTCGTGTTGGTTTCGTCCTTCTTGTCCATTCACCTGCTCCTTCTGCGTTGCGCCGGCGCGGATTGGCCGGCGTTCCCTCTCACCCCGGCCCGTGCCGGGAATTCTCGATTTCCTGTCAGGTAGCGGTCTCGGGGGCCGCTTGCGACCGTTGCCTGTCGACACCCTCTGCCATGCGTGCCGAGAGCACCGCCTTGCGCTCGCGCCGCTCGCGTTTCTTGACCATCACCGGGCACTGCCGATCGTCGTGGTAGAGCTCCTGGCAGTGCAGGCAGTAGAGGCACTCGTTGGGATTGATCTGGCCCTCGGGATGGATCGACTGGACCATGCAGCCGTTGGCGCAGATCTGGCAGCGGCTGCCGCAGTCGTGGTAGCGCTTGAGCCACTCGAACATGCGTAGCCGTCCGGGGATCGCCAGCGCGGCGCCGAGCGGGCAGAGGTAGCGACAGTAGGCACGCTCGACGAACAGCCCGACGGCGAGCGTGGCCACCGCGAACAGCACGTAGGGCCACTCGCGGGCGAACTTGAGAATGATGGCGGTCTTGAACGGCTCGACCTCGGCCAGGTGCTCGGCCAACGCCAGCGAATGCAGCGAGAAACCGAACAGCGCCAGGAAGACGATGTACTTGATCGGCCACAACCGTTCATGCAGCCCCCACGGCACGCGCCACTGCGGGACGCGCAGCGCCCTGGCGATCTTGTTCAGCAGCTCCTGCATGGCGCCGAACGGGCACAACCAGCCGCAGAACACGCCGCGGCCCCAGAACAGCAGCGACGCCGCGACCCCACCCCAGAGGATGAAGATCAGCGGTTCCATCAGGAAGTAGTCCCAGGCAAAGCCGGTGATCAGCGCGTTGAACACGGTCATCACGTTGACCACCGAGAGCTGGGCGTTGGCGTAGAGACCGAGCCAGAACAGCGTGAACAGCAGGTAGGCGACGCGGACCCGCTCGGTCAGCAGTGGCCTTCTGGTGAGCCATTCCTGGAAGAAGAAGATCAGCGTCAGGATGCCGAGGGCGACCACCAGGATCGCGATGTCGGCCTGCTTGGCGTGCCAGATCTTCTGCCACAGCGGCGTCTCGGCATCTCCATCGGTCACCTGACCGGCCGGTGGCGCCTCATAGCGGACGAAGCGTTCGGGCAGCTGGTAGCGCATCTCGAAGGTCTGGAACGCCTTGGTCGTCGGCCCGACGTCACGCCCGACCAGCAGCTCGAGACGCCATGGCGCGGCGGGATCGAACGGCACCTCTTCCGGAATCATGAAGGTGTCGACGTCGGTGAAATCGGGCGCGCTGGAGGGCGCGACGCTGCGCAGTCGCTTGTGGTGGTAGTCGTGGAAGCGGAACACCTGGTCGCCCTGGCTGAGCTGGATACGGTCGAAGATGCCGCCGCGCACGTACCCCGAGCCCTTGAACGAGTAGCGCCCCAGGCCGGCGATCACCAGCGCGTGCTGGCCGCTCGCGAGCTTCTTTTCCAGGTTGGCGTACTCGTGTTCGCCGAGCACGTTGCGACCGATGCCCTCGACCGAGGCGAGCCCGGCCACCATCTCGATGAACACTTCGTCCGGGGCGCCGGGCTCGGGACGCGCGGCGGCCTCGACGTGGCCCGAACTGGCGAATGCGCGGTTGACGTCCTGGACGGTCAGCAGGAGCCGCTCGAGCGAGCCCTCCTCGATCAGCGTGGACCAGTCCGCGGCGACGAACTCCACCCCTCTATCGAGCACCGCCCTCGGCCCGGTCGCTTTCTGCGCGACCGGTTCCAGACCGCCGAGGCGCAGCGCGCGCGCCACCTTCACCGCGGCGCGCAGGATGGTGTCGTCGATGACCATGATCGTCACGGTCGCGCCGGTGACGATGTCGACCTGGTGCTTCTCGCGCTCGATGTTGCGCGCGAACTCGGCCACGTCGAAGCCGACGTAACCGTCGATCACCTTGCGGATACGCGCCTCGGGAATGCCGATCAGCACAATCGGCTCGCTGTGCTCCACCAGCCTGACGGAGCGGATCACCGCGTCGGCGTCGAGGCCGACCAGGACGTGGATCGGCTTGCCGGAGTAGCCGATGGTGCCGACGTGATCGGTAGTCAGGAGCAGGTGGCCGAGCAGCTCATCGCCGCGCATCGCGCGGGCGACGGGCAGATCGCCAACCGCTGGCTCGATGCGCTCGGCGCCCGGATAGAGTTCAGCGGGCGGGGCGACGTCGAGGAAGCGCGCCAGTTCCGGGGCAGCGGCAACCGGGGACGCAACGAACAACCAGAGCACCAGGAGCCATACCGACGCGCTGCCGTAACGGGCACGCCCAACCAACTCGCGAGGTGACTTCTGGGTCGACATTCCTGTCCTGTTCAACGCCCATCCAGGGACGTAAGGCTGCGCATCTACGCACCGGGACGGGCCCCGCGCGCGCGCCTGGCATGCGCTTGTTGGCGCATGCGTGAACGTAGTTCACCGAATGAGGCGCAACGAATCCTTGACCAAGAACAAGAATGGCCAGGCAGGGGCAGGGCTCACCCCGAGGAGGTGTCGCAGAAGAAACCCCGGGGAAGCCCCGGGTGGGTCAGACGGCTGGCTTCAGCGCTCGACCTGGCTGACGTCGCGCACCGCGCCGCGAGCGGCCGACGTGGTCAGCGCGGCGTAGGCACGCAGGGCCTGGGTTACCACCCGCGGGCGCTCTGCGACCGGCTTCCACGCGGCGGCGCCCTTCGCCACCATCGCCTCGCGGCGCTTCGCCAGTTCCTCGTCGGAGATCGCGAGGTTGATGCGCCGGTTGGGGATGTCGATCTCGATGGTGTCGCCCTCTTCCACCAGCGCGATGTTGCCGCCCTCGGCGGCCTCGGGCGAGGCATGGCCGATCGACAGACCGGAGGTGCCGCCGGAGAAGCGCCCGTCGGTGATGAGCGCCGCCTTGATGCCGGCTCCCATGATGGCCGAGGTGGGGGCGAGCATCTCCTGCATGCCCGGTCCGCCGCGCGGCCCTTCGTAGCGGATCACGACGACATCGCCGTCCACGACCTTGCCATTGAGGATGCCGTCGAGGGCTTCCTCCTGGGACTCGTAGATCTTCGCCGGACCTTCGAAGGTCTGCATG
>CBDTVS010000200.1:0-4324 GCA_965364245.1 uncultured Gammaproteobacteria bacterium
CCGGAAGTGTCGTCTCGAGGCGATTTCCGGAGACGAAGGCCTCCCGGCTCTCGGCCAGCCTCGCCGCGACCGCGATTCCCGAGCCCCACGACCGCGCCACCTGGCGCAACCTGCTCGGCCGCCTGGTCGAGACGAACGGCGGCGGCGACCTGGCCCTCTACCTGCAGGTCACGCGCGGCGTGGCGCCGAAGCGCGATCACGCCATCGCGCCGGGCCTGGTACCGACCGTGTTCGCGATGGCGATGCCGATCGCACCGCGCCCGCCCGCGCTCGGCGAGCGCGGTCTGGCCGCCGTCACCGTCGCCGACAGCCGCTGGGCGCGTTGCCAGATCAAGGCGACCACGCTGCTCGCCAACGTGCTGCACAAGCGCGAGGCCACCGAGCAGGACGCCGACGATGCCCTGCTGGTGCGTGACGGCCACGTGATCGAGGCGACGGCGAGCAACGTCTTCGCGGTGCTCGATGGCGTCGCGGTCACGCCGCCGGTCGACCCGGTCATGCTGACCGGGGTAACCCGCAACCTGGTACTGGAACTCGCCGCCGCCGGCGGCATCGAAACCCGTGAGGCCCCGCTGCCGGTGGCCGACCTCGCACGGGCCAGCGAAGTGTGGCTGACCAGTTCGACACGCGAGGTGAGCCCGGTCACGACCCTCGACGGGCGACCGGTGGGCGATGGCCGCCCGGGCCAGCTGTGGCGGCGCATCGACGCTCTCTACCAGGAGTACAAGGCGGCCCTGCCGGCCAGCTGAGATCACGATGGGCACCGACAACGACGCGCTGTTCGACTTCCCGTGCAGCTTCCCGGTCAAGGCGATGGGGCGCGACAGCGACGACTTCGAGGCCACGGTGGTCGGCATCGTGCGCCGTCACGTACCGGATCTCGGCGAGGGCGCGGTGACGCTGCAGCCCAGCCGAGGCGGCCGGTTCGTGTCGGTGACCGTCACCATCACCGCCACCAGCCGCGCCCAGCTCGACGCTATCTACGCCGATCTGAGCGACCACGACCAGGTGCTGATGGCGCTGTGAACGCCCACGCAGATCCCCTGCTGCGCCAGCTCGGCCGGTCCGACTACCTGCCGACCTGGCAGGCCATGCAGGCCTTCACCGATCGCCGCGACGCCGAGACGCCCGACGAGCTGTGGCTGGTCGAGCACCCACCGGTGTTCACCCAGGGCATGAACGGCCGGCCCGAACACCTGCTCGATCCGGGCGACATCCCGGTCGTCCCGGTCGACCGCGGCGGCCAGGTGACCTACCACGGCCCGGGCCAGCTGGTCGCCTACCCGCTGCTCGACCTGCGCCGCCGCCAGCTCGGCATCCGCGACCTGGTGCAGCGCCTGGAGTTCGCGGTGATCGACCTGCTGGCCGGCTATGGCATCGAGGCCCTCGGCCGGCGCGACGCCCCGGGGGTCTACGTCGACGGCCGCAAGATCGCCTCGCTCGGTCTGCGCGTCCGTCGCGGCTGCAGCTACCACGGCCTGAGCCTGAACGTCGACCTGGACCTCGCCCCGTTCGCGCGCATCAACCCCTGCGGCCACCCGGGTCTGGAGGTCACGCGCTGCGTCGACCTCGGCGGTCCGGCCGACTGGGACGAGGCGGCGACCGCGCTGGTCCCGCACCTGTTCCGCCAACTCGCGCGCCCGACCGCGCCGATCAAGACCGAAATGGAGGCCTGCGCATGAGCGACCACCCCGCCAAGCAGCGCGGCCGCGACAAGACCGCGCGCATCCCGGTCAAGGTCGATGCCGACCGCCCGCCGCTGCGCAAGCCGGACTGGATCCGCGTGCGGGTGCCGGCCGGCGGCGAGGTCGAGCGGTTGAAGGGGATTCTGCGCAAGCAGAAGCTGCATACCGTCTGCGAGGAGGCGGCGTGCCCGAACCTCGGCGAGTGCTTCGGTCACGGCACCGCGACCTTCCTGGTCATGGGCGACATCTGCACCAGGCGCTGCCCGTTCTGCGACGTCGCCCACGGCAAGCCGCGCCCGCTGGACACCGACGAGCCGGCGCATCTCGCCGAGACGGTCAAGGCGATGGGCCTGCGCTTCGTGGTGATCACCTCGGTCGACCGCGACGACCTGCGCGACGGTGGCGCCGACCACATCGCGAAGTGCGTGCGCGCGGCACGCGACGCGGTGCCGGGCCTGCACGTCGAGACACTGGTGCCCGACTTCCGGGGGCGCGAGACGGTGGCCATCGAGCGGCTGCTCGTCGACCCGCCCGACGTCTTCAACCACAACCTCGAGACGGTGCCGCGCCTCTACCGCGCGGCCCGTCCCGGCGCCGATTACGCCGGTTCGCTGCGCCTGCTGCAGGCGTTCGGCGAGGCGTGCCCGGACGTGCCGACCAAGTCCGGGCTGATGGTCGGCCTCGGCGAGACCCTCGACGAGGTGGTCGAGGTGTTACGCGACCTGCGCGCCCACGGCGTGCGCATGCTGACCGTCGGCCAGTACCTGCAGCCGCGCCAGGGCAACCTGCCGGTCGAGCGTTACGTCACCCCGGCGGAGTTCGACGCCCTCGCCGCCACCGCGCGTGAGCTCGGCTTCGAGGCCGTGGCCAGCGGACCGCTGGTGCGCTCCTCCTACCACGCCGAGCAGCAGGCCGCGGGACTCGCCGACGACGCCTGAGCGACGCCGGCGAGCGGCCGGCCCGGCTCAGGCCTCGCCGCGTGCCGGGTAGTCGTTCTTCAGGATGAAATCCATCGCGCCGAGGATCTCGCTGAAGTGGGTCCGGGCGAACGGCATGGTGTTCACCGAGCCCATGTAGAGCGTGCCGTCGGGACGCACGGCGAACACCCCGGGCTCGCTGAACAGGTCCGGTTCGACGATGCCGAGCGAGGTCTTGCCGCGGCTGGTCGAGACGTAGAGCCCCCAGTCGCGCGCGCTGTCGATCGCCAGATCGTAGCCGACGTCGAGGTTCTGCAGGCCCCAGTCCGCGACCGTCTGCTGGGCGCGCTCCTGCGTGTCGCTGCTGATCGCGATCACCTTGACGCCGCGCTGCGCGAAATCGTCCACCAGGCGGTCGAGTTCCTTCACGTAGGTCTTGCAGATCGGGCAGTGCAGCCCCCGGTAGAAGCAGATCAGCGTGAAGTTCTCGGGGGCCTGGTCGGCGAGGCGCCAGGCGCCACCGGCCACCAGCGGCACCGCGAGTTCGGGGACCGGCTGTCTCGGCATCAGTTTGCTCATCGTCGTCTCCTGGGTGTCTGAAACGGCGGCCGCTGCCACCGATACCCTCCAGCATAGCGACCAGATTTGTATTGACAATCCACCTAATTAGAATTTTATTGGTTCCATATTGGAACGAAACTGGGGTGGGATGATGGACGAACTGGCCGGCATGGTCGCCTTTGCCCGCGTCGTGGAGGCGCGCAGCTTCGCCGGCGCCGCGCGCCGCCTGCGCATCTCGCGGCCGGTGGTCAGCAAGCGCGTCACCGCCCTCGAGAAGCAACTCGGCGCGCGCTTGCTGCACCGGACCACGCGACGCCTGAGCCTGACCGAGACCGGGGCGGCGCTCTACCCGCACTGCGCGCGCATCGCCGAGGAGGCCGACGCGGCGCGGCTCGCCGCCCAGCACCTCCACGCCGAACCGCGTGGCACGCTGCGCGTGAGCCTGCCCGCGGCGTTCGGTCTGCTGCACGTCGTACCGGCGATGCCCGCCTTCCTCGCGCGTTACCCCGAGATCACCGTCGAGTGCCGCGTCGATGAGCGTCTCGCCGACCTCGCCGAGGAGGGCCTCGACCTCGCGATCCGCCTGACCCATGCGCCGGCGGAGAACCTGGTCGCACGCCGTCTGGCGGCGTTGCGCTGGGTGGTGTGCGCCGCACCGACCTACCTCGCCCGGCAGCCGGCGCCGCGCGTGCCGGCCGACCTCGCCGGCCACGCCTGCCTGTTCTACGGCAGCGAACCGGGCGCGCACACCTGGCGCTTCGCGCGCGACGGCGAACGCGCCGCGGTCACGGTCGACGGGCGTTTCCGCATCGACAACACGGTGGCGCTGCGCGAGGTGGCGCTGGCCGGCTGCGGCATCGCGCTGCTGCCGAGCTTCACGGTCGGCCCGGAACTCGAGTCGGGCCAGCTGCGCCCGCTGCTCGGCGACTGGGAGCCGACCGGCACCTTCGGCAGCGCGGTCTACGCCGTCTACCTGTCGAACCGCCACCTGTCACCCAATGTCCGCGCGCTGATCGATCACCTGGCCGACCACTTCGGCGATCCGCCCTATTGGGACGGGCGCGGCTAGAACCAGCCCCCCAGTTCAGCAGCGATGGTCGCCGCACCGTCCGGGTGCGGCGGCGGCGGGGCCGGCATCGCCCAGGCCCTTTCCAGTGCATC
>CBDTVS010000201.1:0-4316 GCA_965364245.1 uncultured Gammaproteobacteria bacterium
GCAGATCACCAGCAGCCGGTCCTTAGCGATCAGCTCGCGGTGCCGCTGGGTGACGTCGTCGAACGCCTTGACCTCGATGCGCCCGCTGCGATCGTCCAGGGTCAGGATGCTGATCCGTCCGCCACGCTGGGTCTTGATGGTGCGCAGCCCGACGACCAGCCCGGCGACGGTCACCGGCTGCTCGCGCCCACGGCCGTTGCCCGGGCGGCCGCCGCCCACCGGCGGCTCGAGACTGCCGAGGCGCCCGCTGGTGAAGCGCGCCAATTCGTCGAGGTACGGTTCAACCGGGTGGCCAGTCAGGTAGAGGCCGAGCGTCTCCTTCTCGTGGGCGAGCCGCTCCGCGTCGTCCCAAGCCTCGTGTTCGACCAGCGCGGCCGGTGGCGGGGTCACGGCATCGCCGAGGCCGAACAGGTCGTGCTGACCGGCGTCGCGGCTCTGCAGGTGCTGCTCGGCGGCCTGCAGCGCGGTCGGCAGGTTGGCGAGCAGCGTGGCGCGGTTGGCGCCCAGGGCGTCGAGCGCACCGGCACGGATCAGCGACTCGAGCACGCGCTTATTGGCCTTGCGCAGGTCGACGCGCCGGCACAGGTCGTAGAGGTCGACGAACGGGCCGCTCTCCCGCCGCTCGGCCAGGAGGCCCTCGATCGCCGCGGCGCCGACCCCCTTGATGGCGCCGAGCCCGTAGCGGATGCGCCCGGCATCGCGCGCGCTGAAGGCGTATTCCGAGGCGTTGACGTCGGGCGGCGAGACGGTCAGCCCGAGCGCCGCGCACTCGTCGATGAAGGTCACCACCTTGTCGGTGTTGTCCATGTCCGACGAGAGCACCGCGGCCATGAACCACGCGGTGTGGTGCGTCTTGAGCCAGGCGGTCTGGTAGGAGACCAGCGCGTAGGCCGCCGAGTGCGACTTGTTGAAGCCGTAGCCGGCGAACTTCTCCATCAGGTCGAAGATGTGCGTCGCGGTCCCCTCGTCGACGCCGCGCGCCAGCGCGCCGTCGGTGAAGGTGGCGCGCTGCTTGGCCATCTCCTCGGGCATCTTCTTGCCCATCGCCCGGCGCAGCAGGTCGGCGCCGCCCAGCGTGTAGCCGGCCAGTACCTGGGCGATCTGCATCACCTGCTCCTGGTACAGGATCACACCGTAGGTCGGCTTGAGGATCGGCTCGAGGTCCGGATGCGGGTAGGCGACCCGCGCGCGGCCGTGCTTGCGGTCGATGAAGTCGTCGACCATGCCCGACTGCAGCGGCCCGGGGCGGAACAGCGCGACCAGCGCGACGATCTCCTCGAAGGTGTCCGGCTGCAGGCGCCGGATGAGGTCCTTCATGCCCCGCGACTCGAGCTGGAACACCGCGGTGGTCTGGCAGCGCTTGAGCAGCTCGAAGGTGGCGCGATCGTCGAGCGGGATGGCGGTGATGTCGAGCGGCGCATCCTCGGCATCGGCAGCGCGGCAGGCGTTCACCGCGTCGACGGTCCACTTGATGATGGTCAGCGTGCGCAGACCGAGGAAGTCGAACTTGACCAGGCCCGCCGCCTCGACATCCTTCATGTCGAACTGGGTGACGATGCTCTCGCCGCCCTCTTCGCAGTAGAGCGGGGCGTAGTCGGTCAGCACCGACGGCGCGATCACCACGCCGCCGGCATGGGTGCCGGCGTTGCGCGCGAGGCCCTCGAGTGAGCGCCCGAGGTCGACCAGCGCGCGGATCTCCTCGTTCTCCTCGTACTCGCGCTTGAGCTCCTCACCCTGCTCCAGCGCCTTGTCGAGGGTCATGCCGAGCTCGAACGGCACCAGCTTGGCGACCCGGTCGACGAAGCCGTACGGGTGGCCGAGCACGCGGCCGGCGTCACGGATCACCGCCTTGGCGGCCATGGTGCCGAAGGTGATGATCTGCGCCACCCGGTCGCGTCCGTAGCGCTCGGCGACGTAGCGGATCACCTCGTCGCGCCGGTCCATGCAGAAGTCGACGTCGAAGTCCGGCATCGAGACGCGTTCAGGATTTAGAAATCGCTCGAATAATAGATCGTATGGTATTGGATTTAAATCTGTTATTCCTAACGCGTAGGCGACGAGCGAGCCGGCGCCCGAGCCGCGTCCAGGCCCCACCGGGATGCCGTGGTCGCGCGCCCAGCGGATGAAGTCGGCCACGATCAGGAAGTAGCCCGGGAAGCCCATCTGGACGATCACGCCGAGTTCGCGCGCGAGCCGTTCGCGGTATTCCGCCTGGCGCGGGTCGTCGGCCGGGAACAGCCGCGCCAGGCGCCCCTCGAGCCCCGCCTCCGCCTCACGCTGCAGGCGCACCTCGACCGGAGCGCCGTCCGGGATCGGGAAGGCCGGTAGCGAGGGCTGACCGAGCTGCAGTTCCAGGTTGCAGCGGCGCGCGATCTCGACGCTGTTCTCCAGCGCCTCGGGGAGGTCGGCGAACAGCTCGGCCATCGCCTCGGCGCTACGCAGGTGCTGGGCCTCGGTGTAGCGGCGCGGCCGGCGCGGGTCGTCGAGCGTGCGCCCCTCGTGGATGCAGACCCGCGCCTCGTGGGCCTCGAAATCGTCGCGCGCGAGGAAGCGCACGTCGTTGGTCGCGACCACCGGCACGCCGGCCATGCCGGCCAGCGCCACGGCCGCGCGCAGGTGGGTCTCGTCGCCGGGCCGCCCACAGCGCTGCACCTCGAGGTAGTAGCGCTCGGGGAAGAGCCGCTGCCAGCGTTCGAGAAGCGCCCGGGCACGCGCCTGGTCACCGGCCAGCAGCGCCCGGCCCACGTCGCCCTCGCCCGCCCCGGAGAGCGCGATCAGCCCTTCGGTCTGGCCCTCCAGCCAGGCGTCGGCGAGCGTGATCTGCCCGCCGTGCCGGCCCTCGGTGTAGCAGCGCGAGACCAGGCGCGTCAGGTTGCGGTAGCCGCCCGCGTCCTGACACAGCAGCACCAGCCGGCTCGGCGCCTCACCCTCGCCACCCTCGAGCCACAGGTCGACCCCGGCCAGCGGTTTGATGCCGCGCGCCAGCGCGGCCTTGTAGAACTTGACCAGTGCGAACAGGTTGGACTGATCGGTGACCGCGACGGCCGGCATGCCGGCCGCGGCGACCGCCTCGACCAGTGGCTTGATGCGCACCAGGCCGTCGCACAGCGAGTACTCGGTGTGCAGGCGCAGGTGGACGAACGGCACGGGCATGGACCGATTGTCGGGATCAGCCACGCGGCTGTCGAGCGTCTCCATGCCCCTGCTCGCTAAGTGCCTGACGAACCGGGGCGAAACTCCGACGGTGAATCGGCAGTGGCCCGAGACGACGCAGCGCGTCGCGGTGCGCGGCGGTCGGGTAGCCCTTGTGCGCGGCGAGACCGTAACCGGGATAGCGTCCGTCGAGCACGACCATCTCGGCGTCGCGCGCGACCTTGGCCAGGATCGACGCGGCACTGATTGCCGCCACGCGCCGGTCGCCCCCGATCAGCGCCAGCGCGGCGCATGGCAGCTTCGGGCAGCGGTTTCCGTCGATCAGCGCCAGCTCGGGTGACGCCCCCAGCGCGGCGACCGCGCGGCGCATCGCCAGCAGGCTGGCCTGGAGGATGTTGAGCCGGTCGATCTCCTCCACTTCGGCACGCCCGAGCGCCCAGGCAAGCGCCTGCTCGCGAAGCGTCTCCGCCAGCGCCTCCCGGCGCCTCGCCGTGAGTTGCTTGGAGTCGGCCAGGCCGGACACCGGCCGCGTCGGATCGAGCATCACCGCCGCCGCGACCACCGGACCGGCGATCGGCCCGCGCCCGACCTCGTCGACGCCGACGACCCGGTCCAGCCGCGTGACCGCATTCTCGGACATCGGCGCGTGTTCAGCCGCCACGGGACGCGACCAGCCCGGCGACCGCGCGCGCCGCGCGTTGGCTGGCACCCTGGCGCAGGCGATCGTGGACCTCGGCGAACCGTCCTGTCTGCGCGGCGGCCCGTTGCGGGTCGTCGAGCAGCGCGAGCAGCTCGGCGCCGAGCGCCTCGGGACGCACCTGGTGCTGCAGGAACTCGGGAACCACCCGCCCTCCACACAGCAGGTTGGGCAGCGCGAAGTGGCCAACGGTGAAGAACGGCCGGGTGAAGAAATAGCTGAGCGGCGCCATGCGGTACGCCGCGACCATCGGCCGGCGGTGCAGCAGGCCCTCGAGCGTCGCGGTCCCCGAGGCTAGCAGCAGGACATCGGCCGCGGCCATCGCGGTGCGCGCCTGACCGTCGACCAGCGCCAGGTCGAGCCCCGGATGACGTGCGCACGCCTGCTCGATGGCCGGGCGCAGGCGCGCTGCGGCGACCGGCAGGACGAAGTGGACGCCAGGCCGGCGTTCGGCGAGCCAAGCGGC
>CBDTVS010000202.1:0-4307 GCA_965364245.1 uncultured Gammaproteobacteria bacterium
GCGGTCTAGCTCGCCAGTGCCGTCGGCACCAGGCCGCCGTACCCGCTGCGCTCGCGGGCGTCGGTCAGCGTCTCCTCGCTCCATCGCTTGACCTGCTCGGCCAGCGCGACGTGGGCGTCGAAATCCCCGCTGCCGCTCTCGATGGCGCTACGCAGGGTCGCGTGCGCGGCCAGCGTGTCCGGCAGGGGCTCGATGGACTCCTTCTGCAGGGCGTCGAGCACCGTGTCGAGCGCGGTGGTCAGGCACCGGTCCGCCTCACCGAGTTCGCCGGCCTGGGCGAACGCGAAGCGCGAGTTGCCCTGGTAGATCAGCTCCGCCTCGGCCAGCGCCAGGTGGTCGACACCTGCGCCGGCGCACTCGCCGATGCCTACGGTTTCGACCGCGAAGGCCTCCGGGCTGCCGAGATCGGCCGACAGCGACGCCACCTGTGCCCCGCTCACCTCGACCAGGTCGGCGAGCAGGTCATCGAAGCGGGCCGTGTCCTGGCGCAGCCGCCAGGTGCGGAAAGTCTCGTCGCCCTCGCGCTCGGCGTCGAACAGCGCGGTCAGGCGCCGTGCCGCCTCGCCGGCGCGTTGCGCCGGCACGGTCGGGCCGTCTTCGCCGAGGCCGCCGCCCGCGGTGCCATCGCCGCCGAGCTGCACCACGTAGGAGGGCACCAGCCGGCCGTGGTGGCGCTTGGCCACGCCGTAGAAGCCGAGGTCGCCGGTGTCCGACTGCGCGCAGCTGTTCTGGCAGCCGTTGACGCGGATGCGCAGGTCGCTGCGGCCGCCGCTCAGCGTCTCGGCCAGGAACGGCGAGCCGGTGATCGCCAGCGGGCAGTAGCGGGTCCCGGGGCAGGAGACGATGTTGTCACCGGTAACCGGCTCGCTGAGATCGAGCGTGGCGAGGGTTTCGTGGATGGCCGCTACGCGGGCCTCCGGCACGTGGGGCAGCAGCAGGTTCTGGTCCTGGGTGACGCGGATCTCGTCGAGCCCCTCGGCGCGCATCAGGTCGGCGATGCCGCGTAGCTGGAAGGCGTCGATCCGGCCGAGGCGCACCGCGATCGGCAGTGCGACGCGCCCCGGCTGGTGCTGCCGCATGACCCGGCGCACGACGCCGCCCTCGGCGGTCGGCGCTGCCGCGTCGGCCTCGCGCCATGCGCCGCGCGGCGTCGAATCCGGGGTCGCGGTCCGCTTGGCCAGCTCCTCGCGGTACTTGCCGAGCAGGTCGTCGGCGCCGAAACGGTCGACCAGGAACTTGATCCGCGAGCGCTGTCGGCGCCGGCGGTCTGAGTGGCGGTGGTGCAGGGCCAGGATCGACTCGATCGCCGGCAGCAGCCGCGCCTCGGGCACGAACGGATCGACGACCAGCGCCTCGCGCGGCTTGGCCCCGAGGCCGCCGAAGGCGAGCAGCCTGAAGCCGAATTCGCCGTCGACCCGGGTCGCGACGACCGCGAGGTCGTGGGTCATGCCCTGGGCGCAGTCGGCCTCGCAGCCGGCGAAGCTGATCTTGAACTTGCGCGGCAGCTGGCGGGTCATCGGGTGGCCGAGGAAGTGCCGCGCGGTCGCCTCGAGGTAGGGCCGGACATCGACGTGCTCGCGCGGGCACACCCCGGCGAGCGGGCACGCCGTGATGTTGCGCACGGTGTTGCCGGAGGCCTCGCGCGAGGTGATGCCGACGGCGGCCATGTCGCGCAACAGTGCCGGTGTTTCTTCCAGTCGCACGTAGTGGAACTGGACGTCCTGGCGGGTCGTCAGGCTGACGACATCGTGACCGTTCGCCGAGTAGCGTTCCAGCGCGTCGGCGTAGCCGTCGAGCGCCACCGGGTCGAGCCGTCCGCCCGGGACCTTGGTGCGCACCATGCAGTAGCCCTCCTGGCGCTGCGCGTAGACGCCCTGCAGCAGGCGCAGGCCGGCGAAACGGTCATCGGGAATTCGGCCGTCGAGGTAGTCACTGACGTCGCGCTCGTACTGGTCGAGCACCTCGTGGCTGAGGAGGGGGTTGGATGCGGTCATCGGCATGTCCGTGGTCGTGGTTCTATGGGGCGTGGCGGGTGTAGTCGGGGCGACGCCCTAGGCGGGCTCAGCCTGCGGCACGGTCTCGAGCACGGTCGCCAACGCACCCAGTTCGGGGCGATCGCCGTGGCTCACGTCGCGCACGAACTTGAGGTAGACGGTGTGCACGCGGACCGCGCCGTTCTCCTCGACGAGGAAGAAGGGCGCTGTGGCGACGCCGTGCTCCCGGGCCAGCTGCCAGCCCTCGCCATCGGGGTGACGCTCGTCGGCGACGACGACCCGGTCGAGCCAGGCGTCATGACCATTCCTGGCCATGCGCGCCTCGACCTCCCGGCACTTACGGCACGGGTTACCGTCGGCGAGAACCTTCTTGACCAGCGTGATACGGCGCATGGCGAGGACTCCTGTTCAGTCGTTGACGACACGCAGGTTCGCGGCATGCAGGCCGCACTCCTTGTCGGCAGCACTCTCCCACCACCAGCGCCCCTCGCGCTCGTGCTGGTTGGGGAGCACCGCGCGGGTGCACGGCTCGCAGCCGATGCTGACGAAGCCGCGGGCATGGAGCGGGTTGTAGGGGACGTCGTTGGCGCGGATGTAGTCCCACACCGCGGCCGAACTCCAGCCGGCGAGCGGATTGAATTTCACCAGCGGTCGCGCTTCGGTCGAGAAGGCCGCGTCCAGTTCGACCACTGCCAGCGCGTTGCGCGTGCCCGGGCTCTGGTCGCGGCGCTGGCCGGTGATCCAGGCGTCGAGCCCGGCGAGTTTGCGTCGCAGCGGTGCGACCTTGCGCACCTGGCAGCACGCCTGGTGGCCGTCGGTGCGGAAGCTCGACAGACCCTTGCCGTTGACCAGCGCCTCGACCTCGGACGCGTCCGGGAAGGTGATCTCGAGTTCGATGCCGTAGTGCTCGCGCACCGTGTCGAGGTAACGGTAGGTCTCGGGGTGCAGGCGACCGGTGTCGAGTGAGAAGGCGCGGAACGGGATGCCGAACTGAGCCGCCATGTCGACCAGCACCACGTCCTCGGCACCGCTGAACGAAACGGCAATCTGCTCGTAGCGCTGGAACGCCTCCTCGAGAATCTCCTGCGGATTGGCCTTGGCGAGGCGGCGTGCGAGTCGCGCGACCTCGGTCCTGCGGTTGGTGCTCATGCTCTGGGTCCCCGTGTTGGTTCGATTGGGCGCAAGGCCCGGATGGGGAAGTGATACCAGAGCAAATTAATTACGAAAAAGAATAAATTGTTATTTGTTTATGCTCTCGCGTGATGGATATGCGAGGGGAGCGCAGGCATGGGGCCGCGTCACCGGTCTCCTGAGGCGAGCCATGTCAGCCGGGTTGGCCGTCTGCTCGTGGGCGGATGAGGATCGGTGCGTAGACCGCCACGAACAGCACGAAGGCGGCGATCCACAGAAGACCGGAGAGGTTGAGCCAGGTGCCGTGCCCGGCTGGCCACAGCCCGCTGAGCACGACGCGCACCAGCGCCGCGAGGTTGAGCAGCACGAACGCGACGTCGATCGCCAGCACCGAGCGCATCGGGCGTCCGGTGTGGCCGAGCGCGACGCGCGCCATCATGCCCAGCGTCAGCACGCCGATGGCGCCGACGGTGAAGGCGTGGGTTGCCGCCGATGGCGAAAACTCACCGAGTGCCGCGAGGGCATGCAGCGCGAAGCCGGCCACCAGCCACGCGTAGCCGCTGTAGAGCACCGCCAGGATCGGCACCCTGAAGACCCCGGCCTGGTACCAACCCGCGAGGCGCGCCGCCTGCACCAGCGCCATCGCGCCCGCGACGAGCGCCAACGGCATGCCGGCGACCCCGACCAGGTGCAGCGTGATGAGCAGTGCGAGCAGGACCATGCCGGCCAGTTCGACAGGGCGTCGTACCCGGGGGCTGGCGCCCTCGAGCGCCATCTCGGTGAAGAACGGCATCACCCGGCCCGCGACCAGCAGCACCAGCGCGAGCACCAGGTCCAGCATCAGGCGGGTGCCGACGGTCGCGGCGAGGTCGATCCAGCCGAGCGCGCGCGCGTGGATCAGCGCGTTGGCCAGCGTCATGCCGAACAGCAGCGGCAGCAGCACCAGGTTCATGCGGTTCTTGCCGGCGCGCAGCGGGCCGGCCAGCGCCAGTGCCAGCAGCGGCAGGAACGCCAGGTCGACCGATGCGATCACCACGCCGGGCATGCCCGTCCACGGCAGCAGGCGGCCGGCCAGCCACAGGCAGGAGAGTGCGGCGAGCGGTGCGCCGGTCAGCGTGTCGACGCCGGTCCAGTTGCGGACCGCGGTGAGCAGGAAGCCGGCGATCACCGCGGCCGCGTAAC